>NZ_JAYGHN010000013.1:0-2944 GCF_034931845.1 Calothrix sp. UHCC 0171 | reverse complement strand
CGGCAATTCTTTGCTGACGTTGTTGTTCAGCAATTCTTTGCTGACGTTGTTGTTCAGCAAATGCTCGTTGCAGTTGTTGTTCAGCAATTCTTTGCTGGCGTTGTTGTTCAGCAAATTCTCGTTGCAGTTGTTGCTCGAAAATTCTTTGCTGACGTTGTTGTTCAGCCAATGCTCGTTGAAATTGTTGTTCGGCTTGATTTTGAAGTTGTGGTTTTGGTGGAGCTTTTTTCTCAACTATTGGCTTTGTGGGAGGTTTCGTTTTTGTGACATCAGGATTCGTTAAAACGATACCTGGGGTAAGCTTCGCTAACGTATCCTGTTGTGGAGCTACCGGAATTATTGGTTGGACTTTTTGAGGCGATCGCGATTGATTTTTGCTTGATGGAGTTAACGGTTTTTGTGTAGTTTTGATACTTGGCTTGGTAGTGGATTTTCTTTCCCGAATCACATCAATAGGGATTACAGTGGATGTTTTTTTAGGAGCAAAGGAATCAAAATTGATTGCTCGTAATAACAAAAATGCCGATGCATGAAGCATTACCGAGCATGACAAAATCGCAATCCACAAACCGGGTGGATCGGTATGTCGCCAAACTGTTGCAGATGGAGTTGGTGTTTTATCGGCAACCGATTCTGTCATTTATCTCTGGGAAATCGCTATAGAAACCATGAACCATTCTAGCGATTTGCAACCACTTCTGGTGTAACCATAAAAGTTAAAACTGTTTCATCAACTCCTTTTAATTCGAGCGGACTGCCTTTGATAATTTCCTCATCCTGGAGGTAATCTGCAACGGCTGCGGAAATGAGTATGCTACCAGGGGTGGCAGCTTGCTGCAATCGGGCGGCAATGTTGACACTGGGACCGATCGCTGTATAATCTGCACGTTCGGCACTGCCAAACATACCGACAACTGCTGTTCCTTGGTGAATCCCACAACGGAATTGTAAGCCGTTGCGCCCGTCGCTATCAAAAATACCTTGCTCACGCCAACGTCGATTCAGTTCATCAAGTCCCCGTAACATTGCCCTGGCGGTATTAATGGAACGTCGTACCTGTTCGTTGGGCGTAAGTTCTTCTGGCGCACCAAACAGCGCTAAAATTGCATCTCCCATAAATTTATCGACAGTTCCACCATTATTAAATACTGCTCGCGTCATCGTTTCCAGGTACTCATTGAGCAATTCGGCGACTTTGCGCGATCGCAATGTGTTTGAGAGTTGGGTAAAGCCAACAATGTCACTAAACAACACCGTAATTAAACGTGGTTCCGGTCGCAAATCCAAGACTAAATCGCCACCTGCGGCTTTTTGTACCAAAGCTGGTGGTAAAAATCGCTGCAATACTGATTCTGTTAAATAAGTATTTAATTCCAGAACTCGACGTTCATTCTCCTTGAGTGACAAAAGGTTGCGGACTTCGGCTAATAATTCGCGATCATTAAATGGTTTTGCTAAATAGGCATCAGCACCGAGTTCAGTTCCCGATATCCGAGTTTCTTCATCGATTTTCGCAGTCAACAAAACAATGGGTATGCCTTTTAATTTTGCTTCTTGGCGAATCATCCCAATCATTTCCAACCCTGTAACTAAGGGCATCATTAAATCCGTCACAATCAAACTAGGTTGAACTTGTTGTGCAGTGCGGAAGCCCTCAGCACCATTGCGTGCCGTATATACATGGTAGCCATTATCGCGGAGAATGCCGGAAACATAACCACGCAAATCGGGGTTATCGTCAACTACGAGGACAGTATGTCCGGTTTTAACTGCGGCATCTTGGGTATTAAAATCAGTAGAAAATTCGCCGTCATCTTCAGACTCAATTAGTTCTAAATCAGCAAGCTCGACACTAGCACGACTTTTATTTAACTCCACAGGAGCATCTTGCACGCATTCGGGGGCGAGGTGATTACTTCCTGGTGACAGCCAAATATTAAATGTAGTGCCTTTGCCGTATTCAGATTCAACGGTGACGTTACCGCCGTGAATTTCTACGAGTTCTTTGACTAAAGCTAAACCTAAACCCGTACCCTCATAGGAGCGATTTTCGGAACCCTCAGCTTGACGAAAACGTTCAAAGAGGTGAGGAATTTGTTCTTTCAAAATTCCAATCCCTGTATCTTTGACTTGGAGAAGACACTTGTTGCCGATAGATTCGACAGTAATGCTAATTGTCCCACCCTCAGGAGTAAATTTCATGGCATTCGACAACAGGTTATAAACAACCTTGTCAAATTTTTCCATGTCTAGATACACCGTTGGACATTCCTGGAGATTATCGATTAATTTCAATCCTTTCTTCTCGCAATAGGTACGGAAAGATTCGGAAATTTGACTGACAAAATCGACTAAATCGCAAGGACGGAAAGTCGGTTGCATTCTCCCAGCATCAAGACGCTGTAAATCGAGTAGTTGATTTACCAAACGCAACAAGCGGCGAGAGTTGCGTAAGGCGATCGTACTTTGGGAGTATGATAATCCTTCTTTGCTGGCAACTGCTGATTCTAAAGGTCCTTGAATTAGGGTAATCGGGGTACGAAACTCGTGGGAAATATTTTGAAAAAATTCTGTTTTTTGCTTGTCTAATTCCAGTAAACGTTCGGCTTGTTCCAGAGTTTTTTGATATAAACGCGATTGTTGTACAGCAATTGCCGCTTGTGCCGCAACCGATTTTGCTAGTTCTAGCTCGGATGTTTGCCATTTCCTGGCTTTGTCTTCTTCACGCAAGGTAATACTGCCAATACTCTTTCCATCCGCCAATAATGGTACAACCATCAAAGAACGCGATCGCCCCCTGAGTGGTAAGTCAAATCCACTATATTCTGGAGGATAGTCATGAATATCGCTGATAATCACGGGCTCCTGCGTCTGCAACATCCTTTGCAGAATTGGATTTCCTTTGATGGGTGCAGATGAGTGGGGTAATTCTAAAGTTGAATGG
>NZ_JAYGHN010000012.1:0-166391 GCF_034931845.1 Calothrix sp. UHCC 0171 | reverse complement strand
CCTCCCAACTTCCGATTCCTGGGCATTCAAAAAATAAAATCTTTAAAAACAGCATTAAAGCTAAATTTATCAGTGTTTTCAGCAACTTTAAAAAAAATAAACACTATATTTACAATAGATTAAAACAAGGTAGAGTGAAGACGAGTATTGCGTGTCAGAAGTATCTACAGCAACTTCAGAACGACATAACAACGATGTATAATCAGCCCGTCTCCTCCAGTATTATTACGGCGATTATGACTGGCTTGCTTTCTATATCCTCTACCTTGGTAAGCGGCATATGTGGCGAAAAGGAAAAAAATATAACTCCGTAATTGGTTTGACTTTGTTGCTGGCACTTGCCTCTACCCCAATAGCAGCAAGCATTTTCGTGTCTCAATTGGCAGTCGCGCAAACCAATGTCCAAGAACCATCTTTTCCTCTTCCAACAAGCATTCCTGAGGGAACAACGGTGAAGATTGATGGCTCTGGGAGTATGGCTCGGATTAACGATAGTCTCAAGCAGAGCTTTGAACAACAATATACAGGCACAAAAGTTGAATTAGCAGCAAATGGTACTGATGCCGCACTAAAATCACTATTAGATGGGAAAATTGATTTGGGTGCGATCGCTCGTGATTTGACACCGGCAGAGCAAGCTCAAGGTTTGGAACAAAAACGTCTGTATCGTGAAAAAATTGCGATCGTTGTTAGTGAAGATAACCCCTATAAAGGAAATCTGACAAGCCAGCAGTTTGCGAGGATTTTTCGCGGAGAAATTACCGATTGGTCAGAACTCGGCGGCAAAAAAGGTAAAATTAGATTTATCGATCGCCCAACTTCCAGCGATACCCGCGAAGCTTTTCGTAACTATCCAGCATTTAAAACGACAAAATTTACCACAGCTTCCACAGCCACCACACTCAGTCAAGATGACAGCGTCGAGTTAGTTAAAAAACTGGGGAAAGATGGCATCGGTTATGGACTTGCGACCCAAATCTCAAAAGTCCCTGGTGTACGAGTCTTAAAATTACATCAAACTCTACCTGAAAATCCCAAATATCCATTCTCCCAACCTTTAGTTTACGTCTACAAGAAAAATCCCAGTCCCGGCGTTGCCGGATTTCTTGGTTTTGCTAGTGCTGCACCCGGAACAAAAGCTGTAGACATGGCAAGAAGTGCTGAAGCTAATGCAGTCGTCCAAAATATAGTGGCAACACCCACAGCAGCGAATGCCACTGCAACACCCGCAACAGCGAATTCACCTGTAACTGGAACCGAAGCCACTACCAATACCTATGCGGTAAATGGAACATCAAATCAGACAAATGCAGGTGATAACAAACAAGTCTTTGTACAATCTGGAGAAAACGCTGCATCCAGTGAAACAGGAACTTCTACTTTCCCTTGGTGGTGGTTATTACCCATTTCCGCACTTGGTGCTGCTGGCTTATGGCTATTAGTTGGGGGAAAACGCCAAAAAAATCAGGAATTAGTCGTATCGGAAACACCAGCAACTTCTGGAATTAGCGCTGCAAATACTCCAGAAGAAAACCCATTGTTAGTAAACGAGTCGAATCTCATCAACAACACCAGTCAAGGCGCAACAAATTTGCTAGATAGTACAAATAGTATTTCTAATCCCGAAGCTTCTAATCTCAAAGCTGTACCTTTAGCTGGTGCCGCCGCCGGAATTGGTTTATGGTCGCGATTGGGATATGGTGACATAGATGATGTCCCAAACGCAAGCATCCCCGCAGAAATAGAAATGACTAACTTTGAAGAACCTGCGGCGGTTGTCATCCCTCCAGAGAGAGAGATTCAGAATTTAGAAGTTGCAAAACCTGTGATTGATGCTGATTTACCTAATATTGAGCAGCCCAGCTTAACTACACCGATTCAAACGCCAGAAATTACCGACCTTCAAGAAGTTACATTAGAAAATGATTTACCGGAAATTCCAGAGGTCCAGTCACCTGATATGTCGCCGAACCCACAAGCCGACATTCCTCCAGTTGAGATTCTCCAAGCCAAAACACCAACTGGAAACAATTTGCTCAATAATATTAGTGGGGTAACTTTAGCAGGTGGTGCGGCTGCTGGTGCTGGATTGTGGTCGATATTAACCAATAACAAACCAAATCGCACAAATGTTGAGGTTGAGGAACAGAACTTAAATCTATCTCCAGAAACGCCCGAAGTCCCGCAAATTTCCTCAGTACCAATCAATAATTTTAGTCAACCATTGCCAGATGTCTGGGATGATACACCAGAAGAACCAATAGAAAGCGATCGCACTTGGTTTGGAAAGGCTGTAAATATCAATCCATCTGCCTCTGGAGATTTTACAAATCGTGATAACGAACGGGAAAATACTGAATTTTTAGTAGAAAATATTGCTAGTAGTGAATTAGAGGCAACTACTGCATCTCTGGAAACACCCGAAATAAACCTTCCGGCAGCAGAAATCAATCCAGAAACTCCAATAGTAGAAATTACAGAAGTGGAGGAACTGACACCAGGAGAACCCACAGCCGTTGATGCAGTTGCAGATGCCGCAGAATCTCACGAAGATATTATTCAGGCATCATTCTTAGAATCATCTTATGCAGATATTCCCACAACAGAAATTCCCGCAACAGAAACTCCGGCAACAACAGGACTCGATATTAATCCAGGCGTAATAGGTGGTGCAGCACTGGCAGGAGCAGGAGCCGCGATTTGGGCAAACAGTACAAATTCTGACAAAAATCCAGAACCAGAATACCAAGAAACTGCCAGCGAAACTCCTTCAATCACAGAAAACTCTGGCGAAGTAGTCACCCCAGCCATTAGTAGTGACAGCACGATTACCCTGACAGCGCGCACACCAAAATGGGCATATGTAAATTGGGATGTTGCCGATACAGACAAACAAAGCAAACGCCAACAAGGGGGCATATCTTTAGCATTGCGATTGTATGATACTACCGACATTGATTTAAGTTATCAATCCCCGCAACTCATACAGCAATATGAATGTGAAGAAACAATTACAGATCGTTTTGTTGCTATTCCCATTAGCGATCGCGATTATATGACAGAAATTGGTTATTTAACCAACGATAATACCTGGCTACCAATTGTGCGATCCCATATTGTGCGAATTTTTAACCGTCCCCAAAAGGAATTTTGGTTTGAAGCTGATGCAGAGCTAATAATTCATGGTGCAACTGAACCAGGTTCCAGCGTTTCTATTGGCGGAAAAGCTCTTAAACTCAAAGAAGATGGAACATTCCATCTACGAATTCCCTTTACCGATGACTTAATTGATTATGTCATGACCGCAGTTGCTCATAACGGCGAAAATGCCAAAACAATTCATATGCACTTCTCTCAAGATGGGACAAACAAAAAAGACGACAATGGTAGATAAATGAGATCATGAGGTCATTTCCGGCGAATTACTCATGATTTATTATTGTGTTGACTAGCTATGCCGCTAGTTTGCGCGATTGAGAATATACTACCCTTTGGTAGTAATTTTGTAGTTGACGGGTTGCGGCTCCCCAGCCCCAACGTTCTGCTTCCGTTCGGGCATTCTTGCGAATATTTTCACGTTCTTGTTTTTCTTCGAGGAGACGAATTGTCGCTGTTATCGCTCCAGTATCATCAGTTTTCGGGTCAAATAAATAACCATTTACCCCATCAGTGACAATGTCGGGAATACCCCCGGAATTAGAAGCCACTACTGGACATCCTGCTGCCATTGCTTCTAACAGTACCAATCCTAAAGTCTCGGTACGCGATGGGAAAATAAATGCATCTGCACTAGCAAATGCCGCAGCTAATTCCACGCCACGCAAATAGCCGACAAAATGGGTATTGGTATCGGTAAAGTGTAATTCTAAAGCTTGACGGTGAGGTCCATCACCCACCAATGCCAAGCGGGCATCGGGAATCGCTGCTAAAATTGGCTTGATCCGTTCGATTTCTTTCTCTGCCGACAACCGCCCTACATATAACAATAATGGGCTATCGGGAGAATTTTGGGACAAGTGCGATCGCATTTGCTCGCTTTTCCTAATCGGGTGGAATGTTTCCGTATCAACTCCCTTCTGCCACAAATCCACCCTTTCGATACCATGGGAACTCAATTCTTCACACATAGCAGTCGAAGTACATAAATTCAATGCTGCTTGATTATGTCCCAGCTTTAACAACTCCCACAATAAACCCTCCAATGCCCCTAAACCGTAGTGCTGTAGATATTGCGGTAAATGGGTGTGATAAGAGGCAACCAGGGGAATATCGTTGGTTTTAGCATGAAATATGCCAGACAAGCCTAAAACTGCTGGGTTAACCACATGGATAATATCGGGTCGAAATTCATCCACAGCCTCACCAATCGAAGGACGTGGCAATGCCATTTTCAACTCAGGGTATAGAGGTAGGGGAAAAGCTGAAACTCCATGTATTTTCGCCCCTCTGTACTCAGTCATCCCACCTTCAGGACAAACAACCAATACTTGGTCCCCATGACGTTGCAAATAATCAACAGTGTGACTTAAGCGTGTCACAATTCCATCGACCTTGGGCAGAAAGGTTTCCGTGAACAGGGCAATTCTCATAAATTAGTTATTAGTCATTGGTTATTTGTCAAGAGTTTATTTGCATTATGTTGAGAAAACTACAATGCAATTTCTCCTCTTTTGTTGAGGATACCGCTATTGTGACGCTGTATGGCTTTGAGTTAATTCTAATTTTTCTCTCCATACCAAATTCAACAGCGATTATCACTAGTATTGGCAAAATTAACAAAATTAAGAAGATATGGAGAGGGGATCAGAAAAATATAGGGAATTTCTTTTAGCCCCATTCCCTTTTTTCCTTTCCCCTTCCCTGTCCTATCTCTTCCAAGTCACCTTCGGCAAAATTTCGTTCTTGTCAACGCGATTTTGATACTTAACAGCGAAGTTCAACAGCGAATCAAGCAACGAATCTGAGAGGAAATGCGGTTGTAAACCCAAATCCAATAACTTGGTGTTTTTGGCGTTGAAATAATGTTCTTCCTTTTCAATTCGGGGATTTTCTAGGTGGTTGATATCCACATTTAACCCAATTGCATTCCCGGCTTTCTTCACCATCATCGCCAAATCACCGACGCTAAATAACTCAGTAAATTGGTTAAATACACGAAATTCGCCAGATTGTGCTGGGTTGGCGATCGCAATTTCCAGACAGCGTACAGTATCGCGAATATCCAAGAAACCCCGTGTTTGTCCACCCTTTCCGTAAACTGTCAAAGGATGCCCTACGGCAGCTTGAATGCAAAAACGATTTAAGGCTGTACCAAATACACCATCATAGTCGAGACGGTTGATTAACATCTCGTCCATGCCAGTTTCTTCGGTTAAGACACCGTAAACAACGCCTTGGTTGAGGTCGGTTGCCCGTAAACCCCATATTTTACAAGCAAAGTGAATATTATGGCTGTCGTGTACTTTGCTCAAATGATACATCGAACCGGGTTGCTTGGGATAGGGCAAGGTATCCTTCCGTCCGTTATGTTCGATGGTAATATAACCTTCCTCAATATCAATGTTGGGTGTGCCATATTCACCCATCGTCCCCAGCTTGACTAAATGGCAGTCGGGGAAATCCTCTTTCATTGCATAAAGCAAATTCAGCGTACCAACTACGTTATTAACCTGCGTTACCACAGCATGTTCGCGGTCAAT
Source organism: Calothrix sp. UHCC 0171 (assembly GCF_034931845.1). Lineage (NCBI taxonomy): Bacteria > Bacillati > Cyanobacteriota > Cyanophyceae > Nostocales > Calotrichaceae > Calothrix > Calothrix sp. UHCC 0171. Next base: position 160,692 of record NZ_JAYGHN010000012.1, on the reverse strand, counting down.
CATTGAAAACGGTGCCGAACGTTGTTCCCCAAAATGCGCGATCGCATTTGGCTCAAACTTATGCAGCGTTTTACTTAAAAACTCGTAGTTCGTAATATCACCAACAAATAGGTCGATAGATTTACCCGTCAAATCTTTCCAGCGCTGGAGGCGTTGCTGAATCGAGGCGATAGGCGTAAGCGTTTCGACACCCAATTCGTTGTCCCAGTGCCGTCGCACCAAGCTATCTAAAATTGCTACTTCGTAACCTCGATTAGAGAGATATAGAGCGGTTGCCCAACCGCAATAACCATCGCCACCAATAACCAGGACTTTCATTTTCACCAGTTTTTACTCGCTGATAGCTAAATCTATCAGGTTTGTGTCCCCTCTAAACCACTCTTATACGAGATTGTAAATAACTTTAGCGATTAATCTGTTAGTAATTTGCCTGGTCTTCAGAATAATTACGAAAACCTGATACAGCAACTGAAGATAACAAAAATACTTGTCGCATTTTTGTAAATATTGCTTTTGCAATGTTGTTTATTCATCTTAAAACTCTTCTAATTAGACATTTACGTCGATTTTTGATCACATAATCTAATTTAAGTAATTAAACGTAATTTTAATTGAAGAGAAGTTATATAAATCACTAGTAACAATGTCACATTCTTACCAGGAATATTTAACCTATTCTTTACTCAAATTTAAATTCATCGAACGCTTGTTTACTGTGTGATTAGTTCAACTGTCGCTACTGTATGCAGCGCTTTGCTCAAGCTCCAATATTTTATTCGTTCCATAATAATTTTGATGTCATGTAAACATATATTAAGAAATTGCCGTCAAAACGTTTTGACGTCTTGACAAGAGTCACATTAATCGATAAGTTAAGATACATACCCGGGTAAGACCGTTAAAGAGTAATATGCAAGCTAAGCAAAAGGTAACTTTGTACTTGTCGCCAGAGCTGCATCGGAAATTAAAAATCCGTTCGGCAGTCGATTCTGAACCGATGTCCGAACTAGCCGAGCGAGCGCTGGTTTTCTACCTAACCAATTCTGAGTTAGTTGACGAAATAGAATCAAACTATGGCAAAACCCATAGAGTTTACTCCTGTCCAAACTGTGAAAGTTCGTTAGTTTTGAAGGATTCCGAATTGGTTGCTTTAAGTAAACAACCCGGTGTCATTAACCAAGAACGTATCTCTATTGACGACGAATTGGATGAGGACGGGGCAAATCCCAAGGGAGAGGAAGAGTTAGTTCCCTGCTGATAAAACATTTAAAGAGAACTAAATAACTCCGTATTGCTGTTAATTTGATTTTATTTTTAATTAATCTGGAAGCGGTATCTCTAAGGTCTCTAATCAAGGTAGGTATCAAGAAGGTCGAAGTTATGAAAGAAGAGCTCAACATTCTCATTCAGGCTCAATACCCCCTAATCTATCTTGTGACCTCAGAGGAAGAGCGGGCGGAACAAGCTATATTCACGATCGCTCAATCCTCGAAGCCGCAACGGCGGGTATATGTTTGGACAGTGACTCACGGCATTGTTGAGTACGGTCAGCCCAGGAATGTGACCCAGCACAATACTGTTTCACCGGAAGCAGCGATTGAGTGGATTATTAGGCAGAAAGACCCTGGTATATTTATTCTTAAAGATTTACATCCATTTATAGATGCGCCAGCGACGACTAGGTCTTTGCGAGATGCGATCGCTTCTTTCAAAGGTACGAATAAAAATATCATTTTGATGTCGCCGATGCAGCAAGTTCCGATCGAGTTGGAGAAGGAAGTAGTTGTATTAGACTTCCAACTTCCCGATATGAGCGAATTAAATAAAGTTTTAACATTCCACGTTGACCAAAATCGCGGTCGTAGATTGACAGCAGAAGCAAGGGAAAAACTTTTAAGAGCAGCTTTAGGTTTAACTAAAGACGAAGCCGAAAAAGTCTACCGCAAGGCACAGGTAACAACGGGACGTTTGACGGAAGATGAAGTAAACATAGTCTTGTCTGAGAAAAAACAGTTAATTCGACGCAATGGGATTCTCGAATATATCGAAGAAGATGAAACCATTGAAGCCGTAGGTGGATTAGAAGAACTGAAGAAGTGGTTAACGCAACGCTCCAATGCTTTTTCGGAAAGAGCTAGGGAGTATGGATTACCCCAACCGAAAGGTATGTTGATTTTGGGTGTTCCTGGTTGTGGTAAATCTCTGATTGCCAAAACTACTTCCCGTCTATGGGGTCTGCCACTGCTACGCTTAGACATGGGACGAGTTTATGATGGTTCGATGGTAGGGCGATCGGAAGCTAATTTGCGGAATGCCTTAAAAACTGCCGAATCGATTTCTCCAGCAATCCTCTTTATTGATGAGTTGGACAAATCCTTTGCAGGAAGTGGTGGTTCTGGTGATTCCGATGGCGGTACATCCAGCCGAATTTTTGGATCCTTCCTAACCTGGATGCAAGAGAAAAAATCTCCCGTATTCGTCATGGCAACCGCAAACCGCGTGGAAAGGCTGCCTGGAGAGTTTTTGCGGAAAGGTCGATTTGACGAAATTTTCTTTGTAGATTTGCCTACACCTGAAGAACGCCAAGATATTTATCGAATTCACTTGGCTAAACGTCGCGAAGACATTACCCGTTTCGATTTATCGCAATTATCGAACATGTCTGACGGTTTTTCTGGAGCAGAAATTGAACAAGCGCTTGTTGCGGCAATGTATGAAGCATTTGCCCAAGACCGCGAGTTCACACAACTAGATATTATTGCTGCACTCAAAGCCACGCTCCCACTGTCTCGAACGATGCAAGAGCAGGTGACAGCCCTGCGAGACTGGGCAAGACAGCGTGCAAGACCCGCCGCAGCCTCCGTTGCTGAATATCAGCGAATGGAGTTCTAAAAGCTTTCCTCTGCTACCACAGGGGGAAAGGCTAGCCTCACAGCTAGCAATTCAAAAAAAGAAGCCGCGACTTGACATAGCATTAAGTGCGGCTTGATAGAAACGTCCTTTTCTCTATCTTCTCTTTTGGAGGAAACCCAAATGTCTCATTTTAGCACTCTCCGTACCAAAATCACTGAAGCTGAAATCCTCAAGTCTTCGCTACGCGACCTTGGTATCTCGGTTAAGACAGAGGCTGATGTTCGCGGTTACAACGGTCAACGTGTACGTGCTGACATCGTTGCTGTTCTCGAAGGTGAATATGACCTTGGTTGGTCGCGCAATAGCGATGGTTCCTTCGACTTGATTGCAGACCTGTGGGGCGTTGCTAAGAAGCACAACCAAACCGAGTTAATCAACTCGATTAACCAAAAATATGCTGTTAATAAAACATTAACAGAAGTAAAACAACGCGGTTTGCAAAATGCCAACGTTAAGTTGGTATTGCAATAATTAATTCTCTGCGCGTTCCCAAAGCTGCACGGGTTAACCTAGTTTGAGAGCGGTTAGCCCGCTTTTTTCACGAAACCGAATTGCGAGTTTTATTGCAATTCGGTTTCTTGTTTTTCTCTACATATTTAACTTAGCATTTTTTAAAGAAAACTTAAAGTTGTCTCTAATTCACTTAGAAAAAGACTAATTGATCATCTGTATACAGCAAAACTATGACGATTGGTACTAGATACCTGTCGTCTACATCTTCGCGTCTATTTTATCGTCATTGTATTTATACTAAGAACGGTTAGAAAATGAACTTCTCAAAATGCTATTAGCGTTTATTTATAGGTCTTGTGGTTAATTGCTATAGGCGTAGCCTTATCGTAGAGTACAGCTAGCTAACAGCTAATAGCTAACCGCTCGCAATATAGCTGAATTTGGCATAAACTACTCAGAGTCGTAGTTACTCTACTTGTAATTAAAGCAAAGTTAAAACTTACACATGCTGAATGTACGCATTGTCAAGTATTGTGCCAATAGATGTTGCATAATCAATATCAACCAAAAATTTTTATAGTGATATTTAGCACTGACTTTATATATACGTACGTATACACAAATATAAATCTCGAAAATCCCCCTTATGGGTACTATTTTATTTTTAATTTATGACTGAAATAGCAAAAATTACCTTGTTAATTAACTTAAGAATGTAGAAACTATGGAGAAGTCATCATGTATCAAATGGAGGCAGCAGTACAAGCGGTAAGTCGCAGTTATGACATTATTTGTTTTGGTGATGAAGTACCTGGTATTCTGGCTTTAGTTTCTGCGGCAAGGGAACATTACCGCAGAACAGATAAATATCCCCGGAGTTTATTATTATTTAAAGGTAATTCTAAATACGGAATTGGTGGTCATTTAGTCCGTAGTAGGTTGGCATATTTAGAACGCTCCTCAGTACCGACAACAGTTCAACAAGAAAGACAATTAGATACATTTGGCGATGCACCAGCAATTTACAAGGAATTTTTGCAAAAGTCGGGAGTCGAACAAATTGTAATTGATGCAAGTAAAGCTGATTTTGCGCTGCGGGAGATGTTGCGTGAAGTTGGTGCTGATATTCTTAGCCATGTGGAAATTAAATCGGTAGTCCAACAGGGACATAAAATCAGTGGAATTGAATTAACCAAGGGTGAAATTTACTTTGGTAAGCAGTTCATTGACTGTACGGTAAATGCAGAGTTAGCACAGTCAACCCTAGGAATTGGTAAATATAAAGGATTTGAGACGATTGGTTTGCCAAATTCGGAACTCTCAGTGACTTGGGTATTTGAAACCCAAGGTTTAAACGTCGAAAAGTTGCAAAATATTGAGTATCAATACTTGAAACGCTTTATCAATCATGAAGATAGAGAAGCTCAAGCTTTACTAGATATTGCTGCGGGGAATGATGCTAATTATGCCGAACAATTGAGAAAAGATTTAGTTGATAAAAAAGGTTATCTCAAAACGATCGCAGTTGGGAAAGATTATCTTGATATTCGTTCTCCGGCACTATCAATTGCTTACCATGCTTTTCGCGGGACAAAATTTGATTTGGCGACGAGTACGAGTATTTTCGATTATGGGAATGTGGCTCTTTTATCTCGCCAACGCCTGTCGTGGAATGCATTATTATTTGCTGTCAATGCCGATGAGGCTGAAATATTAGTGCGTGGGAAAGCTCAACCAACGCGAAAAATGCTGGATGAAATGCTATTTGTAACTAGGTGGCTGCAATCACTGGGTGCGGGAGATGTGAAACCAGCAAAGGAATTATATATTCGCCATGCGGGTAATATTACAAATGTTGTGGAACCCTTAACTGGTGCCAAAATACTCACAGGTGGGGTTCCAGCAAACGAAGCTTTGGGTACTTTTGGCTATCATTTTGATGTTCGTGGAGCTACGCAAGGTATCATCCAACGGGTGGAAGAATTTACTCAGAATCAGGGTTGTGCGAATCCAGGCTTTAGTAACTTAGCTTTTTTAACACCATCGCTATTTAATATTGGGATTCAACATGCTTTGATGAAGTATGTACCGAATTTAGCAGTGGTTAGTCCCTGTTCGGGATTTGAAGGATATGCTTGTTTTCCAGGTCGAATTATTGAGTTTAATTGTGGTGTGGGACAAGGTGTGGGGATTGCTGTGGGAATTGCTCTCACTCAGGAGAGGGAACTTAACGAAGTCTCAAACAAGGAAGTCCGTGATGTTATGGAAGTTACGGGGATATTACCGCAAATATACGGTACAAGGGATGGAGTTGCAGCGACTCAAGTTGGTGATTTTCAACATTCGAGGACAGCTTGATACTTAGGTGCGCCTGAATATTTTCCGAGCAAACCGATGCGGAGATGGGGAGACAGGGGGACGCACAGAAAAATTAATGGTGAGTGAGAACTGAATTCTGCGGCAGAATATGGGCTGATATCAGCTTAATCGTTCCATAATGCATTCCGCAATCCGTTGTGCAGCACCTGGTTTGCCCATCCTTAATAAACCATTTTCGGCGATCGCATGTAGTTTATCAGGGTCAGCCAACAGATTTTTGACTTGTTTGCCTAGATTTTCGGCATGTGGAACCAAAATGACGGAATTGCCTAAAAGACGGCTTTGGGCTTCTGCAAATATGGGATTAAATTGTGGTCCTTTTCCAGGTATCGTCAATGCTGGTTTGCCCAAACCTACAAACTGTTCTGTTGCTGTTCCTGCCATAGCGATCGCAATATCTGCCATATGTAAACAGTCGTTATAGGCATTTTGTGTTAGGACAAAGTATGCATTCCTTTGTTTAAATGTCAAGGCTTTGCGGTCAGAAAATTTCACAGGTAATTCGGTGATGGGGTGGGGTTTCCAGCCGTGGGATGTGACAAATTGAGCGAGAATAGTAGAATCGAGATTAGGTGCGATCGCGCCTAAAAAAATCAGGATTTTGGAGCCATGGGAAACAGAATTTCGTTCTAACATGGTTTCCATTAGGGATGAGACAGCAATCATAATTTGTTCCCAGTTATCGTAGGCTTCGGGAATACGGGAACCGGGTAACAATGTCACCGCCAAAGGACGAATGATTTCTTGATGTTCTGCATCCGTTGCATAAACGCGATGGGTAGGAAAAGAAGGTTGCAAGTTATCCATCATCGGGTTGCCTAAATCAAAAACAGGAACCCGCATTTCTTGTAATATTTTTGTTGTTAGGGAATCTCTAGGGAAAACAGCTTTGCAGCGCTGACGAGTCATTAACCACCTCTCCCAAGGATGGTAAATCGAACCGGAAAAGTTTTCCCAATAGGCTCCTTTATTTGTTCGTTTCAATAATCCCGCATCATCACGCACATAATATTCAGATTTCGCTGTCCCCACAAATGCGTAATTAGCACCACTAATCGATGCAAATAGCAACGGCAAAATATCTCCAACAGCTAAAACCGCACTGCGATTACCAGCTTGTTTTTGTGCCTGTACCCATTCTCTAGTTGTTTGAATTTGGTTGAGAGTGAGTTTGAGCAAACCCCCTTGGACATCCCGCATCAATTGTTGTCCTGCATCCATATAGATGAAGCCACCGGAAGGCATCGTTTTCACAGAACCAACAATGGGAATATTCAGTTTTTGGTAAGCATATCCTTCCCCAACTAAAGGTAGTGCCGAAATTTTCGGGGGATTTTCTAATTGCAGTAATTCTTTCAAAATTCTCACTGCAATCACATCCTCACCATGTCCGTTGCTTAATATTAGTAGCTGCAATTGCGAAGTCATATTCATACAAATAGAAGAAGGGAAAGGGAGAATAGACGAAATTTTGGAGTTCCTAATTTTAGTCGAACTCACGTTTGATTAACAGTCAGCACTCTCCTGTTGATGTGAAGAAACAAAAATACATAAGTCACAGTCTCATTGGTTACGAGGAACGATAGATGGGGGAAAGAAAGGCTTGGTGTTGGAAGTTTAGTGTTATCCCCATTGCTTTTCCTTGGTACAACTAATTCCCGGATAAATCAGGCTAAATTTATTATGCGAGTTGCTAAAGCTACAATTATGACACTCGCCAGTATTACTGCTGGCAATTTTTCTGAGTCGGTAATAGCTGCACCGACAAATACTTCCACACCAACAAAAACCACTAATAGCGTTGTTATACCCGTAATTGAAGTTACTAGGCAACGGGTAGAGACAATTGCTCAACCAGAAACCGTAGATGCACCTCAATTCTCCCAAAATACAGTCAATGTGCAAAGTCGTGCCAGCAATAATTCGACTGTAGTAGTTGGAAAAGACGCAGGCAGAAGTGGAGAAGTGGAAAAAGCACCCGTACCAATTCCGGTACCGTCATTTTCTGCGGCGCGTGCAAAAGCTCCTGTACCAATTCCCGTCCCTGCCGTTGCTTCCCCTACTCCCGCAAAATCAGCCACTATCGCCCAAGCTCCCGTTGCCATTCCTGTTCCTGCTGTTGGTTCTCGTACTGCTGCTAAACCTGTAACACCAGTTAAAAAACCTACTCCCACTTCCCCCGCTCCCAATGTCACCGTGCCTTCTGCCGCCCCTACAATCAATGATGAAAATTTAGTTGTCCCTGCAATTGACATCCAAATAGTTGGCGCTAACCAGGAACTACAAAACATCATTCGTGAAGTTATTAAAACTCAAGTAGGTGGAGAAACTAGCAAAGCCCAACTCCAGCAAGATGTAGCTGCAATATTAGATACCAAATTATTTACCAGTGCGCGTGTAAATAGCACCACTACAAAAGATGGTTTGCGAATTGTGTATCAAGTACAACCATTAGTTGTGCGATCGCTACAATTATCGGGTGCTAAGGCGCTGACGTATAAAGTCGCTCTGGAACCGTTCCAAAATCAAATCAATCAACCAGTTAGTCCAACTGGCTTACAAGAAGCAGTTAAAAAGATAAATAAATGGTACAAAGATAACGGTTATAGTCTGGCAAGGGTAATTTCGATTTTGCCTGACAATCAGGGGATTTTGACAGTCAACGTTGCCGAAGGCTTGGTGAGTGACATCAAGTTTAAATTTGTCAATGACAAGGGTGAGACGGTTGATAGTCAGGGTAAAGCTGTTACTGGACGTACTAAAACCGACTTTATCCGCAAGCAATTGAAATTAAAATCCGGTGATATTTTTAGAGATGATGTTGTCCGCAAAGACGTACAACAGTTATATGCTTCCGGTTTATTCGAGAGTGTGAATCTTACCCTCGAAGGTGATGCCACAAAAACTGATGTTGTCTACGAATTGAAGGAAATGGGAGCGCGCTCCATTAATGTAGGCGGTAGCTACAATGCAGATCAAGGTATTTTAGGGACTTTAAATTACCAAGATCGCAATGTAGGCGGTATTAATGATACCTTGAGTGCGAATGTTCAAGTTGGCAGACGGGATTTCCTCTTTGATAGTACCTTTAATAGTCCTTACCGGATTACCGACCCCAACCGCAACGGCTATGCTATCAACATTTTCCGCAAACGGGGACTTTCAGAAGTCTTCGATGGTGATATTAAATTAGCAAATGGCGATCGCATTCGTGAAGGTAAAATTGGCGGTAGTGTCAGTTTCCAACGTCCCATTGATGACTGGGATGCTTCACTAGGATTTAATTATACCAGGGTCAGTATGCGCGATCGCGATGGTAATATCTCCTCCCAAGATGAACAGGGTAATCCCCTCACCCTCAGTGGAACAGGTATTGACGACCTAGCAACAGTCTCATTTACAGCAACAAAAGACGAACGCGACAACCCCTTAAATCCCACCAACGGTTCGATTCTCAAACTTAGCACCGAGCAATCAGTTCCCCTTGGTAACGGTAATATCTCTATGAACCGTCTCCAAGCAAATTACAGCCAATATACACCCGTCCAAGTGTATAAGAGCCAAAAACCTCAAGTCTTTGCTCTCAACGTTCAAGCTGGAACAGTTTTAGGAGACTTACCACCCTACGAAGCCTTTAATATTGGTGGTCCCAACTCAGTACGTGGTTATGGCTCTGGTGATGTTGGTAGCGCTCGTACCTACGTACTGGCATCCGCCGAATACCGTTTTCCCATCCTCCAAGCCTTAGGTGGAGTAGTCTTTGCCGATTTGGGTTCAGACTTAGGTTCCGGGGATACAGTCACAGGGAATCCTGCTGGAGTTCGTAACAAGCCAGGAATTGGTTTTGGTTATGGTGCAGGTATTCGATTTGACTCTCCCCTGGGCTTACTCCGTGCTGATTATGGGATTAATGACCAAGGAGAAAGTCGCTTGCACTTTGGGGTGGGGCATCGATTTTAGGAAATTAGGGGAGGCAGAGCAAAGGGGAAAAGATGATAAAAATATCACAACCACTCAATCCTTCCCTACTTCCTTTTCAGTAAAACTTCCGATCTCGATCGCCTGATGTTTATGTTGTAATGAAGTTTAGAGGAATACCCAAATCTGTGGTGTTCAAATATATGCATATATGCAAATTTTAAGACTTGTTTCTTGGCAGTAGTACAGTCTGGCGAAAAAAGCAACTATTAATGTTGTCCAAAAGTCTTTCAGTTCAATAATTATTAATTTTTTGTTCTGCATTCTGACTGCCAGATTCCACATTCTTGTACTAGCGTGCCTGCAAGCAAGACAAAAACATATAAGAGCAAATCATTATTCTGCTTTTTATTAATAATTTTTTGCAGTTATTTCATGCTTACAGAAATTTTCAGCGAACTTTTTCCTCTCTTAAGTACGGCTAGTCCTCAAAGTTTAGAATGGATGCTAAATGTTGCTACCGAACATGAGTATCCAGCCGGGCGGGCTGTACTAATGGAGGATTCTTGGGGAAATGCAGTCTACTTCGTGGTTTCCGGTTGGGTAAAAGTGAGGCGTACTGCTGGGGAACACTATCGTGCTTTGGCTATCTTAGGTAGGGGCGATTTTTTTGGCGAGATGGCAATTTTGGACGAGTCACCACGTTCTACTGATGTCATTGCCCTTTCCCCAGTCAAATTATTGAGTATTTCGAGAAATTGCTTTATCCAAATTCTCTTTAAAGACCCGCAGTTACATCATCGGATGCTACAAATGATGGTAAGGCGATTGCGACATGTGAATATGCGTCTGCAAATGCGTTCTTCACCACCAGCCGTCAAACTCGCTTATACATTAATTACTATTGCCGATACTTATGGTCAAGAATCAAATAAAGGGAAGGAAATCTTTAATGTCGCCTATCAAGATTTAGCGGATGTGACTGAAATTGGTGTTGATGAAACTGGCAAAATTATGGAGAAGTTATACGAAAAAGGTTGGATTGAAATTGATACAAACAAGCAAGTCGTGCATCTGGTAAATATGAAACAGTTGATGAGTTTAGCTGGTAGATTATAGGACTAGGAACTCTGTGATTACACTTAATCGAAAATCGAAAATTCCATCCACCCGTCTCGAAAATAACTGTAGGCGGGTTTTTGCTTTGCTGGTGAGGGGTGGCAGAATTCATTCAAGCTTTAACGTTCTCCGCTAAACTTAAGGGATTTCCATCAGCAAATATCTGAAAATATATTCAAAATATATAAGTATATAGATAGTAACGACCGTATTTACCGACTGCGATCGCCAAAATATCTCATTGGATCATTTCTATTTTACCTTAACGCCAAAGACAACACTCAAAATGACAGAAGTAATTGCTCCTCGCACTCACATCGCTCATCAAAATACATTACCAACAATTTTTTTCCATGTTGCCATGCCGCAACCACAAACTCATTTGTTTGAGGTGACAATGCGGGTTACAAATTATTCATCCTCTGTTTTAGATTTAAAATTTCCTGTTTGGACTCCAGGTTCCTATTTAGTACGGGAATATGCCAGAAATTTACAGGACTTTCGGGCGTTTTCTCTTGTCCAATCTGGTGAACAATCTCGCCAGCAACCTTTATGTTGGTGTAAAGTCAGCAAAAATCACTGGCAAGTTGAGACTAATAATGTTACCGAAATTACTATAAATTACCGTATATTTGCTAATGAATTATCTGTGCGAACTAATCATTTAGATACGACGCATGGATATTTTAATGGTGCTGCATTGTTTTTTAGAATAGCTGGTTGGGAAAAGCAAGCAATTAATGTGAAAATTACCCCAGCACATCCAGAATGGAAAATTACTACAGCCTTACCAATTGTTCCCGGTGAAAAAAATACTTTCTCTGCTGCTGATTTTGATACTTTAGTTGATAGTCCTTTTGAGATTGGTTGCCATTCACTACATGAGTTTGAGGTATTAGGTAAACCTCACGAATTAGCGATTTGGGGCAAGGGCAACTATGACATACAGCGAATGATTACGGATATACAACGCATTATTGAAGTTGAATCGGGAATGTTTGCTGGTTTACCCTACCATCGCTATCTATTTTTGCTGCATTTATCTGCCCAAGCTTACGGAGGATTGGAGCATAAAGATTCTTGTTCTTTGATTTATCAACGTTTTGGTTTTCGCGATAAGGATAAATACGAGCGTTTTCTGCAATTAGTCGCACATGAATTTTTCCACTTGTGGAATGTCAAGCGAATTCGTCCCCAGGGTTTAGAAGTTTTTGATTACGATGGCGAAAACTATACCCCTTCTCTCTGGTTTTGTGAGGGAACGACAAGTTATTATGATTTACTAATTCCTTTACGGGCTGGTATTTATGACGCTAAATCATATTTAGCACATTTAAGTAAAGAGATTACAAGATATCAAATCACACCAGGTCGTTCGGTGCAAGTGCTTTCCGAATCAAGTTTTGATGCCTGGATTAAGTTATATCGCCCTGATGCTAATAGTGGAAATTCTCAAATGTCCTACTATTTGAAGGGAGAAATGGTATCGTTATTAATAGATTTGCTCATTCGTGCAAAACACCGTAATCAACGCTCTTACGATGATGTCATGCGTAAAATGTGGCATCAATTTGGTAAGGATGAAATTGGTTTTACTCCCCAGGATTTACAAGATGTAATTGAGTCTGTCGCAGAAGTTGACTTAGCTGATTTCTTCACCAAGTACATCGATGGTTTAGAGGATTTACCATTTAATCAATACCTCGAATCATTTGGATTGCAATTGATTGGTGATGCTGATGCAGAACCATTTTTAGGCTTGCGGGTGAGTAACGAGCATGGCAGAGAAGTAATTAAATTTGTAGAAGCAGGTTCCCCTGCACAAATCGCAGGAATCACTGCGGGAGATGAGTTGCTCGCAATTGATGGCATTAAAGTTAGTGCTAATGGATTAACTGAACGTCTCAAAGATTATCAACCTCATGATAATATTGAAGTGGCTGTTTTCCATCAAGACCAGTTACTTAGTTTTAATATTGTCTTAGCACCTCCAAGACAAAGCAAATATCAAGTAATTCTTATCCAAAATCCGACTTCAATTCAAAAAGATAATTTAGTTGGGTGGTTAGGCGATTCTGTGAAGGGTTTGTTTTAGTTAAATTTAAAAATCCTGGAAAAAAGAAATATCCCTCACTTCTAGAAAAAGTCGGGGATATAACTCATCTACTATTTACAATTTACAAACAACCTGACATTCCTAGCAATTATTAGTTAATAAGTTTGTATGATTTGATATGCAGATATCCTGGCAAATTCTCTTAATGCCTGTGTAATTTGACTTGCTTGCAAGCACATGCCAATACTGAGTAGAGCGAGAATAATTGTGAATACAATGCCGACTTTGAAGCGGGATGAGGATTGTTCTTTGATAGCTGTTTCTGTTTCGACTTCTTCGATATCGGCAGGATTTAAAAACCCTTCGGCGATTAGGTAATCAATATTTCCGCCCGTTTGCGCCCATATATCTAATAGTTCGAGGTCTACTAATTTCTGGTAGCTTAATTTATGTTTGAGAGAATCATTAGGTATCATAGTCTCTCCTGTAATGATTTAATAGACAAAACCTGAAAATAAAATAAACTGGGTTTATTACCACAGGATTAAGTTAATATCACTTTATAAATTGTCTCTCATCTATTCGCAACAATTTGTATATCTCAAAGGCGGAAACAATTAATGAAGTCTATACCTTCCAGAAATAGCCTATCACTTTGCTAGCAGTGATAAAAGCAATTTGTTAACATTCTTGATATTTCGATAAGTTGAGTAATTATAATTATTCAATCAAATAGGTATTTTTCAGCAACTTTCCAATATCGAGAAAAGCGCTTCAAATCGATAAAACCGTCATAATCAAAAAAAGGCTCAATTGTACAGACTTCTAATTCCAGTGATTTTTTGATGCGATCGCATATTACATCAAATCGGGGACTGGGACTATTTGTGGTGACAATTTGAGTGGCATTATGTTCTTTAGCAAATTCTAAAATTTCCTTGGCTATGTCTCCACGCCTGATGGTGACTGGTAATTCTAGTAAACATTCGTAAATGAAGGTGATGCGTTTGAGACTAATTTGCCATTCGGTAAGTAAAGCATCATCCCACACCCAAATAGCAGGTGTATCAGGGTATTTTTCAAATGCAGGATTTTGGGGACTTAAGCAATCTCCATGTATCCAGATGATTGATGTTGGCATTTTTTGGTGAGTAGTCAAGGGTTGATGATTATTTATAGTTATTATTTCTATACTGCAAGCCTTTAGCTATTAGTCTTTAAGTCTAATCTTAAGGTGCTATAGCGATTTAGGGAGTCCAGTTTCTAGCTGTTTTTGGTGTAGCTATTATCGAGTCATTCTCAGCTAATTCATTTCGTTTGAATCTAACATTTCCTCAAACTTAAGGGGTAGCTGAATCTGAGTATGAATTTATCTCGCGTAGAGAGTAAGAATTTGAATGTACCTGATTTTTCTATTTTCCCTTTACCCTTTTACCTTTCTGCCAACTTTGACTATTTCTCTGCCGACTAAATTCTCCTTTGGGGAATAACTTTATTTCTAACTCTTCATAACTGCCTTCAAAATCACAATTCCCATACAACGGACATTTCTGACAATAAACCCCTTCCGTATATTTTTCTAAATTCTCACGATTAAAAAAATAAGGCTTATGACTAAACGTACTGGCAACCCACTGCCATGACATATTATTACTCGCCGGATCACCATCTAACAAATGTTCGAGAAACCATTTTGCTCCAGCTTGCCAGCGAATGCGTCGAAAATGCACTACATATGCAGCTATCCACATGCGTGCATGGTTGTGTAAATAGCCGATGTCTCGTAAATCATCACTAAAACTATCGATGCAAACTAACCCAGTTTTTCCTTCGCGAATATCTGCGGCTAATTGTGACGCATACTCACTCTTGTTATACCCAGTTTTATATTCTTCCTGATCTTCCCAAATTTTGTCCCCCAGTTGCAAATATAATCTTTGCCAGTAGTCGCGCCATCCTAACTCATTCACAAGCTTGATAGCATCATCTGGGTTATGGGCTTTAGCAACTGCAAAATCTCGAACTTCGCGTAAGCTTATTACACCATAACGAAGATATGGAGATAGATAAGTCACTGCTCCTTTGAAAAAATTACGTGTTTTGCCGTACTTAAGTGGGTCAACTTTTGCCAAAGCGACTTCGGCAGTTTTTCGTCCACCAAGCATTTCACTAATATGATTATCTGTTTCTGTTGCTTGAGGAAATTGTTCGCGAAGATACACAATAAGTTCATCCCGGTTACTAAATTCGCGCCGCATGTTGTGACTCATAATAAACCTGTGAGTGTTTAATTTAATCTATTCTCTGTCAAGCAAACTATGCTCTAATGTGTGAGTTTAGTATATCTTTGGTGTAAATAATAAGTATTAACCGTCAACTGTAATCAATTGGCTACACATTTAGGTATATATTATTAAGTTGAAAGTAGACAATTGATAAACTGATTTTTTTCAAAATAATTCCATTCTCTCAAGATAAATCAAATATTACTGTATATATTCACGATTAAAAATAACCATTTTCAATATGATTTTGTGCATCAACCCTAATTGTAATCAACCAAACAATCCTCAAGAAAACCGTTTTTGTGGGAATTGTGGTTCAGAATTACTTCTCTCTGGGAGATATCAGGTAATTCAACAAATTAATCAGCATAGTTATAACAATAATTCATCCTGTAAGTATGAAGTTCGCGAAGTTGGTAATGAGACAGTCAAATATCTACAAACTTTGACATCAAATAATTCGCAAGAAATTGAGCATTTTCACAAAACAGGTGAAGTTTTAAAGCAATTAAATCATCCTGGTTTACCAAAAGTAGAAGTTGATGGTTGCTTTATTTATTTTCCTCGCGATAAAGCAACACCTTTACATTGTTTAGTCATTGAAAAAATCACTGGTTTGACTTTAGATGATTATATATTGAGTCACTCTTCAACAGAGCAAGCACATCAAGCTCTAGATGAAAAATTAGTAATTAACTGGTTGCAACAAATTGTAGAAATATTACAACAAATTCACAGCCATGATTTATTACATTTACATATTCAACCAGCTAACATCATACTCCAAAATAATGGCAATTTAGCACTTGTGGGCTTTGGAGAACCGCAGATAAATAAACAAGTACAATTTATTGCTGCTTATACTCCACCGGAACAGATTAACAATAGTGCAGTGTCTCAATCTGATTTTTTTGCTTTAGGACGCACATTTGCTTTTCTCTTAACTGGAAAATCTCCTCTATCCTATCTCGAACTTTATGAACCAAATTTCAATAATTCAAATGCAGATAATACAAACTTAGATAATGTAAATTCAAAGTATACCAATTTGCAAAATAGTTGGCACAGTCATACTACTAAAATATCCTCAAAAATAGTTAATTTACTCGATGCAATGATGTCTCCCATACCAAGAGAACGTCCTCAAAGTACAGAGGAAATCTTGCAAACTTTAGCAGAATTAAACCCAACAGCAACCCCGTTAATGGTATCACAAACCAGCCTGAATCCATCTATTTTATTACCGCGCAAAACTAGATTTTCATGGAGTTTTTTGTTTGTGTGGATAATTGCGATCGCATCCTGTGGTACTATTGGAGGCTTTATTGGTTTTGTAGCTGGTTTTCTGGCAGAATTTATTCTGGGTGCAGTTTTCAAAAATATCACTGTTGGTTTTATCTTTGGTGGGGCAATATTTGGGCTAATTACTGGAATTGGTATTGGATTAGCACAAAGTATATTACTACGACAGAGTTATTTTAAACTACGCTGGTGGTTTTTGGTGACAGTTTTGGGATTCATATTTGAAGGTATTTTGAGTGTTTTTAGTGGAAGTTATGGAACTCAAAATAAGTTATTTATTATCCCAGGTTTAGCCGTGGGGATTTGTCAATGGTTAGTGTTACAGCGATATATACGTATACAAACTGCTTTTTGGTGGGTATTGGCAAGCGTTGCTGGCGGTGGTGTAGCTGTGGGAATTAATAAAGCAGTCAATTATTATTTCGGGAATGCTTATAGTATTTTTGGTATTGTCTTGGGGTTGTTTGGTTTTGCAATAGTTACAGGTATCGTTTTACAGTTTTTATTGATGCGCTATCAAAAATTAACTTAGAAGATTACTTTCCATAACTTAGGAAACCCACCCATAGGAGTGGGTTAGTTACATGTGAAGTAACCTCCCGACAATCATAATTTAGTGCTTTATTTAGTGCTTAAATCTTTGTGCCATCTCAGCAATTCTGATACCCAATCTTTCTGCTGTCAATTTATCTCCAGTATCAATTTCAGCAGGTTTTCCACTCATATCTAATGGACTCGAACCCATTACCCCCATATACGAACCCAAACGGTTTACTCCATCATCTTTACCAAGCAAAAAACTTGACATCTCTCCTGGATTCACCCAAATCATGCTGTGCTGGGCGGCATTAATCGCCATATAAAGCAATGTACCTTGCTTGTCACCACTTGGAGAACTCGAATGGGTAAAACCTGCTGCTAATTTATCTTTCCAACCTTGCTGAAACCAAACTGAACTTGCAGCATCAACAAAAGCCTTAAATTGAGCGGCGACACCACCCATATAAGTAGGGGAACCAAATATAATTGCATCCGCTTGATTCAGTTTTTCCAAAATCGCGTCATCCTGCCAACGTCCATTAACGATTTGTTCCCCAGTGATTCGCAATAAATCAACCGTTGTCCCGGAAACCTGATTCGCACCATTTGCGATCGCTTCTGCCATAAGATGGGTATGACCGCTACCGGAGAAATATATAATTGCCACAGATGGCATAATGAACCTCGTGTTTGGATGAAATATTTAGATTACCGAGGTTGATAGTAAAAGAAAATACTAATTGAAGTAAAGTAGTTACCAAAAAGTAACCATAATCATCCTCTTCGGAATCTGGCGCTACAAATTTTGCAAATTTAGATTCTTGTTTGACTCTCCCTTCTGGCAGACAGAGTTTTTTCAGTCATCTATCGATGGCATTAGTTGATTGAAATTACATTATTAATTAGTTTTATATGTACTGTTTTACATAATCCAAATTTACCTGAATCGCTATATCGACTTGTAGCGATGAATTTAATTAGCGAATTAATCAGTAAATAAATCAGCAAATATTAGTTATTCTTAATTGTTAAAAAATGTAACGTCTGTTACCATTTGCCTGATAATTTATGACTTAAGGTTGAACATGTTTCTGCATTCTGGTTCACAAAAATCATCCCAGGTGAGGGATATACGGCTTTTTTAGTAGGGGAAATCACACCGAAAGGTACTGTTTGTTTTCATACGTATCTTCTAAATTAAAGATATATCAGAGTAATGGGGTATATAAATAATAAATAATTAATTGCCTGACATTTGTAAAGTTTTTTTGCTATTTTGTATTCAACGGAACAGTTGTAGCTAAAAAGCTAAGTTTAAATAATTGTTAATTCCTCAATTGACCACCTAATTCCATAGCCAAAACGGTGACGTGTTTAGCAAAAATAATCTGAAGCTACAACTGAAATTGCCGGAATAGATAGCGTGGAAATTGTATGTAAATTGAGCAGTTGATACAAAATACTTCACTCGAACCAGGAGAAGCTAACTACTATGCTTAAAACTAACAACAAAAACCTTGTTTTCCCTGTCTTTATCCAACCTGTCACAGAAGAAGTTCAAGAATTTGTCACCAGACAGTTGCCAAAATTTAAATTTGATTGGTTACAACCACTACGAAATCGCATTGATGCATTAGAAATAAATAATCGTAAATTGGCGAAACTAGTTGCGAAAGTAATTCCAGCCCAATGTCCATTTGAACGTGATATCGTTGTGTTTGGTCGTAAGGTGGCTCACATTCCGCCAATGTGCAAATTAAACCCTTTATATGAACAATTTGTGGGGTTGCGTTTTCGGGCTTTATGCTATCTAGTAGACAAATGCGGAGAAGATATTCAGTCTTACTGCTAGTCCAAGAATTACAGAAGTCCAGAAGTCAGAATTCAGCCATCAAAATATATATAGAAGTTTTGAACATGATGCTGTAAATGTACTAAAATCAGAAAACTAAATAGTGTAGTTGAGATAGAGATAGCAAGTAATGGATATTCAAATTGAGCATCAACCAAGTCAGGAAAAATTACACCATTTAGGTGTGTCAAAATGGGGCATTTGGCAAAAAGAAATCTCTAAATTTCCTTGGACTTATGATACTCAAGAGACTTGTTATTTTTTAGAAGGTGATGTAATTGTTACGCCTGATGGCGGTCAACCAGTACAGATGGGAAAAGGGGATTTGGTGACGTTTCCAGTGGGAATGTCCTGTACATGGGAAATTAAAAGTGATGTGAAGAAACATTATTCTTTTAATTAGCTGAAATTTCAAGCATCAGGTTAATCAATCAAATAAAAAAGTGTATGGAGATTCGCAGGAACTGTTGTTAAATTACTAGAATTTAGAGATTGCTGTATCTCCAATAATCTCTGAAAACTCGTAGCGACTCCATACTAAAAATAAGCATTTATAAAGTTGAATAAAGTTGAATAGTTCTATTTGTTTCTGCGTTTTAAAGCCTGCTCTACAGTTCCACCCCGACGAAATCGAGATAAAAGTATCGCAGCTTCAGCCCGTGTTACAGCCTTTTGAGGTGCGTATATACGGGTTGTGCCGTAGACACGTGCAAAGTTTCTCCCACTAGCCGCATTACCTAAATCAAAAGCAATATAAGGAAGGTACTTTTCACTGATTTGCCCAACATCAGTGAATCCTTTAGTTTTACCGATGAAGTTACGCAGTGCATCAGAGGAACGACTGCTGTTGATACTAGAATCCAGGGTTGTTTTGAGAGCAATCATTTGTTCTCGTGTCAAAATGTCATCAGGTCTAAAGTTGCCATCATCAAAACCAGCCAGGAAACCTGCATTGTGAGCAGATTGAATAAAGGTAAAGTGGGGATGAGAATTAGAAACATCAGGGAAAGCTGATGTGGGGTTTTCAGACAGACGAATTGGCTGTTTGTGTAGCTGATTGTAAGTCTTGACTAGCCAAGTTACAAACTGACTACGGGTAATTGCTGCTTGTGGTTGAAATTGACCTGATGTAGTTTCTAATACTCCTAATTCTGCTAGTTGTCTAATTTCTTTTTCGCCGGAAACACCAGTAATATCCGTGAAAGTTGTTGAGGTATTTAACTGGCTAATTGTACTTTCAGGCGTTAATAACTGTCTTGGAAACTGTGCAAAAGATGATTGTTGATTGCTACCCCAACAAAGCAAAGCGACAGCAGTCACACTGACAGCCTTGATAACTAATTGAATCTGAGAAGACATAATCACGTTTCCTTTTTTGGTAAGTTTTCAATGTATTTTGTAGACTCAAAAGTAAATATGTGTGAGTTTGCCAAAATATGCCAAAAGCTAGTGGTTCGCCAAGCTAAAATTAACGGGTTAAGATTGGCTTGGAGATACATGGGGGGAGATTTTTATTCCTGCAAAGTTGCTTTGGTGGAATACTAGACATCGCCACTGCGTAAATTTGTGCTTAACTGTGATTCTTGATGATGAAAGCTAGTCAAAGAAGATGCTGTCTAGCGGCAAAAAGTTGCGTATTACCAAAATTTTCATGAGGATATTTAGGAAAATGTTACTACACTTAAGCACCTGGCAAGAAGTCGAAACCTATTTGCAAACATCCAGAGGGATTATTTTTCCCATTGGTTCAACAGAGCAACATGGACCTACAGGTTTAATTGGTACTGATGCAATTTGTGCAGAAGCGATCGCTCGTGGTGTCGGTGAAGTTACTAAGGCGATCGTTGCCCCGACAATCAATGTGGGCATGGCTCTCCATCACACTGCTTTTCCTGGCACGATTAGTTTACGCCCCAGCACTCTAATTCAGGTAGTACGCGACTATGTTACTAGTTTGGCAAAAGTAGGTTTTACAAAGTTTTACTTTATTAATGGACATGGTGGTAATGTTGCTACCCTGAAAGCTGCATTTTCGGAAACTTACGCCCACTTGGAAGATTTGCAGATTCAGAATGCACAACAGGTGCAGTGTCAGGTGGCAAATTGGTTTATGTGCAGTTCTGTCTACAAACTGGCAAAAGAATTGTATGGGGAACAAGAAGGTTCCCACGCGACTCCCAGTGAAGTTGCTGTCACCCAATATGTCTATCCAGAAGCGATTAAACAAGGGTACTTATCCACAGAAGTTGCATCTGAACATAAAATTTATAGTGCTACAGATTTTAGATTACGTTACCCTGATGGGCGTATGGGTTCTAACCCGGCTTTAGCCACACCCGAACATGGCAAGCAATTTTATGATTTAGCTGTCAAAGAACTGAGTTCAGGGTATTTAGAATTTTTAGAAACAGCTTAGGAATCATGTAAAAATAAGTAGTGCAAGCGTCTCGCTTGCTATTTTCCAAAGGTGGGCAAGATGCCCCGGAGTTTTCCGTGAAGAACATCTCCCCGGAAACTCCTGTCCACACTACTTGTTCAATTTATTTTTATACGAATACTTAAGAATAAGAATTTAATAACCTACAACTTTTGATTAGATTGGGAATGGTGCGTTACGCTCTGCTAACAGCACCCTACTTTGGTATTTTTGAGGACGCACGTATATACCTGTATAAATATTTAAACCGATCGCATTCAGTATCCCAAACACTGGGTTTACGTCCATCCTCGTCTACTGCACCTGCGATTTGGTAAGCGACTGTTGCCACACCCCAAGAAAAATCTTTTGGGAAGATATAAACCATAGTATTTTGGATTAGGAATTGTTATGCTGTTTATGAATGGGTTGATTGTGCATGAAAATTAGCATCCGCGATCGCTTATTTATCTTCCTAATCTATGCTAATAACGGCTAATACATATCATTTTCTGGTTCACGACTCTTCAAGACGCAACCTTTAAGGTTAAGTAAATTGAGAAAGGTGACAATCAGGATGATAACAGCTTGTATATTACCCGTTTGCAGTATACAACGCAAATTGTTACCCCTGTTTTGTTGTCCCACATTTAGCCCAAAATTTAACCCAAAATTTAGTAGCGAGAGCAAACCCCATCGGCACTATTCCACTGAAAGACTCACACTTTTTCGGTTTTTCAGAAAGTGGAATGTGAAGAAAAACTTATCTCCATCAATATCATTACATTTAGCTTCATCGCTTTTTTATCGTTGAGTATAAATGCTTAGATATGATATCCCTAGCAAATTTATCTGTAGGTGAATCTCAAATCAAGTCATAAACATATTTTATCCCTTGCTGTCAGCGTCGCCTTAGCTATCTGCTAGGCAAAAGTGACAATCATTTATTGTGATTGCGAATAATTGCAAAAAACCATCCTTGAGTGCGATGATAACAAGTGTTTGCATATTTATTATGTTCAGTAAATTGTTTTTGTAGGTGGTTTGGATGAAGTTAATTACCAACATTGCCGATTTCATCGCTCTTTTCTAGTTTGCTTATTCCTTAATTGAGATGCTCTGTAACTGAATGATACTCGGCTTATTTTTGAGCAGTAGCTATCAGTAATCACAAAATAATTTTATTAATTAACTTTTGAAAAGTTAGAATTTTGCAGAGTTCAACAATGTACGAACAAGATAACTGCGATCGCCAACTAGCTGACAATAAGCTGCCACATAAATATGCAGCATTATTAGAGCATGAAAATCTTTGTCAAATTTTACTCGACAATTCTCCCAATTATGCCTTAATGCTGTTTGACCAAAACTTGCGCTACTTAGCCGCCGAAGGGCAAGGACTCACAGTGTTTGGCATAGCTCAAGAAACAATAATTGGTCGAACTATTTGGGAAGTATTTCCTCATCCAACTTGTGTATTGATAGAGCCATTATATCGACAGGCTCTAGTTGGAGAAAGCAAGATTGTGGAAGTGCTAGGTAATAATTATTTTTATCAAATCAATACAATTCCCATCAAAAACGAGCGCGGAGAAATTTTTGCGGGAATGGCGATCGTGCAAAATATTAGTGAACGCAAAAAGGTAGAACAATCTTTGCGTGAAAGCGAGCAACTCAACCGTAGCATCTTTGAAAATAGCCCTGACTGCATTAAACTTTTGGACTTAGATGCCCGTTTATTATCCATGAACAAACCAGGGCTACTGCTCATGGAAATTGATGACTTTACTCCCTTGATTGGCAAGTCATGGATTGATTTTTGGCAAGAACCTGCCCGTAGTTTAGCCTCAGAGGCGATAGAAACTGCCAAACAGGGAAAAGTAGGAAGCTTCCGGGGATTTTGTCGTACTGCCAAAGGTACACCCAAATGGTGGGATGTGATGGTTTCACTAGTCACCGATGTGGAAGGGAACCCCAAGTTATTAGTCTCATCCTCCCGTGATATTACTGCCCAGAAGCAGTCCCAGGAGGCACTCCAGGAAAGCAAGGAAATACTGTGGTCTGTGTTAGAAAATTTACCGGTGGGCGTATGGATTAGCGATAAAGACGGCAATATTGTGCATACAAACCGAACTGGCGAGGAAATTTGGGCAGGTAAAAAATATGTGGGAGTGGAGGATTACGGAGAATATAAGGGATGGTGGGCTGATACAGGTGAACTGATTACTACTGAAGAATGGGCAATGAGGCGGGCAATTCAACAAGGAGAAACTTCTATCAACGAAGTCATAGATATTGAGTGCTTCGACGGTAGCCAAAAAACCATTTTGAACTCAGCCGTACCGCTACGGGACAGCCAGGGAAATATTACCGGAAGTATTGCGGTTAACCAGGATATTAGCGAATATCGGCAAATGCAGGCAGAACGTCAACAAATGTTAGCACGATCGCAGCATTATGCAAATCAACTACGTGGCTTAACTAAAGCAGCTTTAGCCATTAATTCTGCCCTTTCCATTGCCGAAGTCATTAGAGTCATTACTGAACAAGCTCGGACTATTATTGGCGCACATCAATGTGTCACTAGCGCCACAACTAACGAAAATTGGGCACAATCAATTAGTTTTATCTCGCTTTCCGATAAATATGCAGCTTGGCGGGATTTTCATGAAAATCCCAATGGTACTGGGATTTATAGACGTGTTTGCGAGACAAATCGCCCCATGCGAATGACACAAGCAGAAATTGAAGCCCATCCCCAATGGCAAGGATTTGGTAGTGCCAGGGAAAAACACCCTCCCATGCGGGGTTGGTTAGCAGCACCCTTAGTTGGACGTGACAGTCGTAATCTGGGATTAATCCAACTATCCGATAAAGATGACGGCAGTGACTTTAGCGAAGAAGACGAGTCCATACTTGTCCAAATAGCACAAATGGCATCAATTGCCCTGGAAAATACCCGCCTTTACGAAGCGGAACAAAAAGCCCGTAGCGAAGCCGAACAAGCCAACCGCATTAAAGACGAATTTCTAGCTGTACTTTCTCACGAATTGCGATCGCCTCTCAATCCCATTTTAGGTTGGTCGAAAATTTTACAAACCCGCAAACTCAATCCGGAAAGCACTGCTGAAGCGTTAACAATTATTGAACGCAATGCCAAACTTCAAGGACAATTAATCGAAGACTTATTAGATATATCTCGAATTTTACAAGGGAAATTAACCCTCAATGCTTCCACAGTCGAGCTAAAATCTCTCATCTTAGCAGCCTGGGAAACAGTACGTTTAGCAGCAGAAGCCAAAAACATCCAAATCACAACAGTATTTGCAGTAGATGTCTGTCATGTTCTTGGTGATGCCGGACGTTTGCAACAAGTTTTCTGGAACCTTTTGACGAATGCAGTTAAATTTACGCCAAATGGAGGTTGGGTAGAAGTGAGTTTAGAACAAATCGATAACAATGCTTGCATTACTTTTACTGATAATGGCAAAGGCATTAATAAAGAATTTTTACCTAACGTTTTTGAGTATTTTCGCCAAGCAGATAGTGCCACCACCCGAAAATTTGGCGGCTTAGGTTTAGGATTAGCAATTGTCCGGCAAATTACCGAAATGCATGGTGGTAAAGTCAGCGTGGAAAGCGACGGTGAAGATTTAGGGGCAACATTTAAAGTGGAATTGCCACTATCTCAGACAGCAGAAAAACAAGAGAATCATATTACCAACGAAGAATTTGCCTCAGATTCTCAAAACCTTCAAGGCATCCAAATATTAGTTGTGGATGATGATGTCGATTCACGGGATTTTATTGCTTTCGTTTTGGAAACGGAAGGAGCAATTATTACCCAAGCCACATCAGCCTTTGATGCTTTAGAAATATTAAGCGAGTTTCAACCAAAAATTATCATTAGCGATATTGGAATGCCAGAGATGGATGGCTATATGTTAATGCGTCAAATCAGAACTTTACCCCAAGATGCAGGGGGAAACATTCCCGCAATTGCATTAACCGCCTATGCAAGTGAATATGATCAAAAACAAGCGATCGCTGTTGGGTTTCAAAAACATTTATCGAAGCCAATTGAACCTAATGAGTTGATTGAAGTCATTATGCAAGTTGTCAAAAATACTCAATTTTGACTGCATGGTGGATAACTTTAGAAAACAGAATCTTTTACCAATCCCCGAATTACATTATCTTTAATCATCAGTAAACGAGAGGTTTGAATTACCATATCTAATAGTTGTTCACGAGTCAAACTTTCAGCCGATTGTTCCATTAAACGCATCTGAAACTGCTGTTCTAGGGTAAGTTGAAATGCATGAGTATCCATAAAAAACTCCTATATTCCTACAATCATCTGAGCCAAATTATTAAATAAGTTCGCTTTTGACTCTTTGATTGCCATGTTATATGATTTTGTTTTTAGTGTTCACTATCTTTAGTATTGCTTCTTTTTATTATTGGTAGTGGGCTTTTATTTCTCAAGATATGTGATTGCTGATGATTAGCTATTTCCCAAGTTAAATAAGTTCATTAGTGGTTGAAAAATCGCCCATATTGATGATTCTGTCTTTTGGATTTGTTTCTATATCTTCAGATAGATGATTCAATGGTTGATTAAATGTTTGTTTCTCATCACAAAGCCAGATTTAGCTCTTGGGGTAGAAGACAATGGTATAGGAATCGCTCCAGAGTATAAAGAACAAATATTTGATGTGTTGAAACGATTTTATGGTGGCGATTTATACCAATAAATTGAATTGGCTTGGCAATTATCCGTAAAGTGACGGAATACATGAATTGTCAAGTTGGCAGTCAGAATTAAATCGAGGTTTGCGCTTTTGGATAAACTTACCACTCTTTAGAGAGAATGAATAATATATAAATACTTGCTAGAGAATGAAGATATTGGTGCAGGCATACTGTTAGCCTATGTTTAGATAAGTAAACAATATTTAAATTAAATTAGTTTAATAGTATGCTACGCATTTTGCTGATAGATGATAATCCCGATACCCGTACTTTGGTGATTCGCTTTCTCAAAAAAGAGTTTTGTGACTTAGAGGTTGAGCATATTATTGATGCGACTAGCTTTGCTCAAGCATTGACTGTCAACAATTATGATCTTGCCATCACTGATTATCAGTTGCATTGGAGTAATGGTTTAACTGTATTGAGCGAACTCAAAGCCGTTTTTCCCGAACTCCCCGTCATCATGTTTACCAGTTCTGCGACACAGGAAATAGCTATAGAAGGGATGAAAGCAGGTTTAGATGATTATGTAGTTAAATCTTGTCATCATGATATTCGTCTAGTTACAGCCGTAAAACATACGTTAGAACGTATTGATTATCAACGTAAATCTGCAAGTTTAGAAATTCGCCTACATTCATTATTAAATAGATTAAATGTAGGTATATTTCGCTCAACATTAGAAGGTAAATTATTGGAAGCCAATGCCACTTTTCTCAAGTTTTTGGGTGTGGAGAATATTAACCAAGTCCAGTTTTTGAATTTACATGAGATTTTTTTTACATCCCAAGAGCGTAGACAATTACTCCAAGAATTGCGAGAACAAGGGCAGATTTCGGGAAAGGAAGTTAAATTTCAGCAGTTAAATGGAAATACTATCTGGATCAGATGGAACCAAGTTATTAGCCAGGAAGGAAAGGAAATATTTGTCGATGGATTCATTGAAAATATAACCGATCGCAAACAATTAGAAATTGCTCAAACACGAAATTATACACAGTTAGCCCAAGCAAATCGTCTCAAGGATGAGTTTTTAGCAACTTTATCTCATGAGTTACGTACTCCTTTAAATGCTATTTTGGGTTGGGCTAATATTTTACGGACTAAATTAGTCGATACAATCACAATGTCTCGTGGCTTAGAGGCGATTTATCGGAATGCCAAAACACAATTGCATCTTGTCGAAGATTTGTTAGATACTTCCGATATTATTAAAGGAAATCTCAGACTAAATATTAGAAATGTAGACTTTCGGGCGGTGATTTCATCAGCTCTAGAAGTTGTAAATCCCGCAGCATCAGCTAAGAATATTAATATCAATGTGACATTTGATCAAAATGTAGACTTTATTTTTGCTGATGGCGATCGCTTGCAACAAATTGTCTGGAATTTACTTTCTAATGCCATCAAATTCACACCTCATGGAGGAGTTGTAGAGGTACATTTATCAAAAGTAGAAATAGGAAATAGAGAAAGAAGAGGCTTGTTTTCACACGTAATCAAATACGCCCAATTGACAATTCGTGACAGTGGTGATGGCATCAATGAAGAGTTTTTACCTTATGTTTTTGAGCGCTTTATGCAAGCCGATGGTTCTAGCACTAGATGTTATGGTGGTTTAGGTTTAGGTTTAGCAATTGTGCGTCATTTAGTCGAATTGCATGGTGGTAAAGTTTGGGCTGAAAGCCCAGGGAAAAAACAAGGAGCAACTTTCATTGTGCAAATTCCCTTAACTTCCAAGCAAAAATTCGCACCACCTGCCGCCTGGGCGATGGCGAATCATCATCAAGACTTAGTAGAAAATACTTCTGTATTGCAGGGTTTAAAAGTTATGATAGTAGACGACGAAGCAGATAGTCTTGACTTGCTTTGTTCGATACTGACAATTTATGGCGCTCATGTCAAAACTGTCTCATCAGTTAGCGCCGCAATCCAAACTTTAAACTCATATACTCCCGATGTACTAGTCAGCGATATTTATATGCCAGAAAATGATGGCTGCTATTTAATCCAGCAATTGCGAAAGAAGACGAAATTTGCTAGAATTCCCGCGATCGCGATTTCCGCTTATTCTCAAGAAGCAGATGTAAACAAAATAATTTCTGCGGGCTTTCAAGTCTATATGCCCAAACCTTTTGTTCCTGATAAGTTAGTGGGGACAATTGCGAAATTGACAGGGCGATAACTATAGTTTTATATAGTTTTATGAGTTTCTCCGCCAGGATTGTGGTCAAATAAATAGGAGAGACGTTGTTATCTAACGTCCCTAAAAATTACCAATTGATAATTTAAATAAATTATTTAAACCAACTATTTAAACCAACTATTTAACTAACCCTGCACGCAAAGCACGAACAGCAACTTGAGTGCGATCGTTTACGCACAACTTATTCAAAATATTCCGGACGTGGGTTTTCACTGTACCAACGGTAATATACAGTTTTTCAGCAATTTCACCATTACTACATCCGTCCACAATCAAATTTAAAACATCAAATTCCCGTGTTGTTAAAGGGTATGACTCTAACATTTGATTATCTTCAGCAGACAAACCATGAATAGAAACAGTATCGGAATTAGCAGTAACTAAATCCACATTTCTCTTACTTTTATCTAATACAATTCTCGCAATTAATGGGTCAATCCAGGAATTACCTAAATGTGTAATTCGCACTGCATCAGCAAGTTTTTCAATACTCGCATCTTTCATATAGTAAGAATCTGCACCCGCCGCAAAAGCTGCGAGAACAGTATCTTCATTTTGATTCATCGTCATAATTAAAATTTTTGTTTGGATGGGGGATTCTGCATCCAGAGAATTTTTGATTTTCTGTGTTAATTCAATCCCACTCATATCTGGCAAACCCACATCAACGATCGCAATGTCAGGTTGTGTAGACTGAAGCAACTTTAAGCCCGACATGGCATTTCTGGCTTCACCAACTATTTCAATCCCTTCTTCCTTAGCTAAGGCTGCCCGCATCCCCATACGGGTGAGGTCATGGTCTTCTATTAAAATAATCCGAATTGTATCCATAATTAAACCTCAATTTTTCTAAAAGTGAAAGATAGTTTCATCAACTTTATTGGTGGTTATCATGTTCCTATTCACAAATTCTAAATGTTACAGCAATATCAGTCTATCCATCCCCAGAACAGTAAATATAACTCAAATTAAGTTCTGCCGAAAGAGTATAATTAAGTCGGAAGTCAGTTTGAAGATCACTTTAAATATATACTAAAGGTTAGTAAATGCCTATCTTCAGGAGGATGTATTATTTTTCTGCTCAGGCGCTCTCCCCATTTAGATACAATTTTGCTGGCTGCATAGAAATAGATAATAGATATCAGTATTATTCGCTTCCCAAAAAAGGGAAAATAGCTAACCCCATAACATCAAAATTTTACTGTTTTAATTTTTAATTGTTTTCCGGAAGCAAGTAATATTGAATTAGATATAACTGCAATCTAGATGTCGATTTAAAATCTCCCTCGCACAGGAGAGATATAGCTTAACCCTTAGGCGAGATTATCGCAGCAAGACAACAACAAAATTACATATCTTGGTTGCAGATGTAAATGTCGAAGTTTAGGAGAGCGGTATAATTAACTACTATACTTCGACAACTGGCAAATTTTACTGCTAGTTTTATTTAAATTTTAGATAGCTGAGAAAATTTATGAGCGGGGAATTTTGGATTAATTTTTTCAGGACGGAACCTTTTATTCCTCACGGGCATTGTTATCTTTGGCAAACAAATTTAGTCTGGCTGCACATCCTATCTGACTCATTAATTGCACTAGCCTATTATTCCATCCCCATTAGTATATTCTATTTTGTTCGTAAGCGGCAAGATTTGCCTTTTAACTGGATTTTTCTCTTATTTGCTGGTTTTATTATTGCTTGTGGCACGACTCATATCATGGAAGTCTGGACACTTTGGCATCCGATTTATTGGGTATCGGGAACTCTCAAAGCGATGACGGCGATAATTTCGGTTTTTACGGCGATAGAACTTTTTCCCCTAATACCGCAAGCTTTAGCACTACCAAGTCCAGCCCAACTTGAACAGGCAAATTTGCAACTGCAAGCACAGATTGGTGAAAAACTCAAGGCTGAGGCACAACTGAGAATTTATCAAAATCAACTAGAGAAATTAGTTGCCGAACGTACCAATGAACTAACACAAGCAAATGACCAATTGCAACAAGAAATCAGCGAACGTAAGCGTACAGAAATTGCCTTGCGCCAAAGTGAGAAGCAATTTCGCCAACTAGCAACCCAAGCGGAAGAAGCAAACCGTATCAAAGACCAATTTTTAGCAGTTCTTTCCCACGAATTGCGATCGCCTCTAAATCCAATTTTAGGATGGTCAAACATTCTTCTCACTCGCCGACTCACACCCGAAAAAACAACTGAAGCTTTAACAATTATTGAGCGAAATGCCAAATTACAAGCTCAATTAATCGAAGATTTACTCGATGTTTCGCGAATTTTACAAGGAAAATTAAATTTAAATACAAATCAAGTAGATTTAGAATCAATTATTTACCATGCTTTGGAAACGATTCGGCTAGCAGTAGAAGCAAAATCCATTGATTTATTCTTTACAGTTGAAAATTGCCAATTTCGAGTGTTTCCCCAACAGCTTGAAGATAACGAAGAAGCATATTTCCCGCTTCTATCTTCACTTCCCCACCCCAAATTGGAAATCAAAGGAGATGCCGCCAGACTGCAACAAGTCATCTGGAATCTCCTCTCGAATGCAGTTAAGTTTACACCACCTGGTGGTCGAGTCGAAATCAAATTAGAAAAAGTCAATCAATACGCTTGCATCAAAGTCATTGATACAGGCAAAGGCATTAGCCCGGAGTTTTTACCCCACGTATTTGAATACTTTCGTCAAGCAGATAGCGCCACCACCAGGAAATTTGGTGGTTTGGGTTTAGGACTGGCAATTGTTAAACAACTAGTCGAACTTCACGGTGGGATAGTGGGAGTCGAAAGTCCAGGGGAGGAGCAGGGGACAACCTTTGCCGTCCAATTTCCTTTACTGGAAGTCACTAGGAAAAAAACGAGACAGGACAGTCAAATTCCGGTTGACTTAAATTTCCGAAATCTCCAAGGAATAAACATCTTAGTTGTCGATGATGATAATGATTCGCGGCATTTTCTGGCTTTTGTGTTGGTAGAAGAGGGAGCAAATGTCATCCAAGCCAAATCAGCATTAGAAGCATTAGAAATTTTGGTAAATTTTGTACCTGATATCTTAATTAGTGATATTGGAATGCCAGAAATGGATGGTTACACATTGATCAGTCAAGTGAGACATTTTGTCAACGGAGCAATGCCAAAAGCGATCGCCCTGACAGCATATGCGGGGGAATATGATCAACGCAAGGCTTTAGAGGCTGGGTTTGCCATGCATATATCGAAGCCAGCAGAGCCACATGAGTTAATTATCGCCATTCAGCAAGTGTTGGCAAGTAAGGGAAATTAGCAAAAACACCTAAATTCAAATATACTCATCTATCTTCAGATATAGTAACTACCTCAGCAAATAATTCTCAAGATAGGGAAATGCGATCGCTAAATTCTCCGTAAGACATCAACCCAAATAACTAGAGATTGATTACTTGAGAATACACATCATCAGATAATTCCCCTAGATAAAAACAGCACAGCAGCTAATTAAACAAGCTGATATGATTGTGCTGCGTAAACGTAATCCTAATCAAAGAGAACTTAAAATCGTGGCAGAAACAAATGGCGTAATGATGCAGTATTTCCACTGGTACAACCCAGGAGATGGTAGCCTGTGGAAGCAGTTGGCAGAATCAGCCGCAGATTTAGCAAAGATTGGTGTCACCTCCCTGTGGTTGCCTCCAGCATATAAGGGTACAGGTGGGGGTATGGATGTGGGCTATGGGGTGTATGATTTATTTGACTTAGGTGAATTTGACCAAAAAGGCTCCGTCCGGACTAAATATGGTACTAAAGCAGAATATTTACACGCCATTAAAACTGCACAAAAAGCGGGAATTAGAATCTATGCCGATGCTGTTTTCAATCACAAATTAGGTGCAGACGAAGAGGAAGAAGCCGAAGCAACACCCTTTCATCCTGAAGATCGTAACGCAGTAGTTGGCGAATATCAAAAAATCAAGGCTTGGACTCATTTTACCTTTCCCGGTCGCGGTGACAAATATTCCAGCATGAAATGGCATTGGTGGCATTTTGACGCAATTGACCACAATGTATATAATTCTGATGAAAATGCCATTTACTTACTCAAAGGCAAAGAATTTGACCGCAACATCGATTTAGAAAAAGGTAATTTTGACTATCTCATGGGTTGTGATTTGGATATGGACAACCCGGAAGTAACTGGAGAATTAAAATACTGGGGTGAGTGGTATATAGATACAACTGGTGTTGATGGTTTTCGCTTTGATGCTGTCAAACATGTATCGGCGGATTTCTTCCTCGAATGGCTGGAACATGTTCGCAACCATGCCCAACGTGATATCTTTGCAGTTGGCGAATATTGGTCTTATGAAGTTGAGGCTTTACATTACTTTATTACTGTTACTAATGGGAAGGTGACTTTATTTGATGCACCTTTGCATTACAACTTCCATCTTGCCAGTAAATCTGGTAATAACTACGACCTCAGACAAATTTTCGATAATACTCTGGTACAACACCAGCCTACCCTCGCTGTCACCTTAGTTGATAACCATGATTCCCAACCGTTACAATCCTTGGAATCAGTGGTTGAAGCCTGGTTTAAACCCCTTGCCTACGCTTTAATTTTGCTCAGACGCGAAGGTTATCCCTGCATATTTTACGCAGATTATTACGGCGCTCATTACAAAGACTATGGCAATGATGGTAATGAGTATGAAATTTGGTTAGATAGCCACAAATGGATTCTCGATAAATTTTTATTCGCACGTCAAACCTATGCCTACGGGGAACAGTACGATTATTTCGATCATGCAAATACCATTGGTTGGACAAGATTAGGAGACGAAGAACATCCTGGAGGCATGGCAGTTGTCCTGAGTAACGGTAGCGATGGTAGTAAATATATGGAAGTTGGACAACCCAACCGTACCTATATCGACATTACCGAACATATTAGTGAACCGATAACAAGCAATGATGAGGGTTGGGCTGACTTCCGATGTCATGCAGGTTCTGTCTCCGTTTGGGTTCCCCAAGAATCTGTGTAAGTATTCGTGTAAAAATAAATTGAACAAGTAGTGTAGGCAGCGTATCTCCTTCGGAGACGCTCCGCGAACGACTGAGCGCTCACGCCGAAGTCCCACCTTTGGGAAATAGCGAGCGAGACGCTTGCACTACTTATTTTTACATGATTCCTTAGCTAACCTGAGTCATACCTCATCTCCAAAATCTCGCACCAGATAAATCTCCGTGTCACTCTTAATGATAAGTATTCAACCGGACATGGTATCACTCCCCCTCAACTTTCTTGGAGCTTGTCTCTTTGTTTCTCCCTCCCAAGTATTGTCTAGTCTTCTGCCTTTAGGTACTGGCTGACTCATGATTTTTGCTGCGACTATAAATAGGGTTAAAGTCGCAAATATATCTTGATCGACAACATCATGAAACTTTTAAATCAAGTTGCTGTCATCACTGGTGGAGGTTCAGGAATTGGTCGTGCAACTGCCATTTTACTGGCAAATGAAGGGGCAAAAATTGCCATTATCGACTACATACAGGCAAGTGCAGAGGAAACAGCTAGCAAGATTACCAATGCTGGGGGTATTGCATTCGCAATTACCGCAGATGTCGCAGATGCAGGGCAAATGGAAGAAGCATTTCAAAAAATTATTCATCAGTATCAAAAAATTGATATTTTGTTTGCCAATGCAGGTATTAATGGCGTGTGGGCACCGATTGAAGATATTGCCCCTGATGAGTGGGATAGAACCATCAATGTGAACCTCAGAGGAACATTTCTCACCACTAAATATGGTGTTCCTTATCTCAAAAAACAGGGTGGTTCCATTGTGATTACATCATCTATAAATGGAACCCGCAGTTTCCGAAAAATTGGGGCAACAGCTTATGCATGCACTAAAGCTGCCCAGGTTACTTTTGCCAAAATGTTAGCACTAGAACTTGCCCGCGATCGCATCCGAGTTAATGTTATTTGTCCGGGTGGAGTTTTAACGGGAATTAATGAAAGCACGACTAAACGACATTTAGATTGGATTCCTGGTGCTGCTGAATTAATGAAAGATAATATTCCCTTGACTGGAAATGTTGCTGGTACTAGTGAAGAAGTTGCCCAATTGGTGTTATTTTTAACTTCAGATACATCCAAATTCATTACCGGGACTGAAATTTGGATTGATGGAGGTGGCTCTTTGAGTTCAGGGTGAAGATGAAAAAAAACACTAACCAAGGAAATAATTTTTCTAATTTTAATAATAGTAATATATCTGGCGATCGCCTTTGTGCAAATTCAGAGATGGAGAAACTGCCAGAAAATTTACTCAAAAATATTGAAGCAGTAATAGGTTTGCAAGCTCAGGATGAGCAAAAAATTCCCCTGCATCAACGAATTTTAGAAAAAATGGCTAGAGGATTCGGTCAACCCTGGTTCCTTTATACTCAAATTATCTTTTTTACTAGTTGGGGTATTTTTAGTCATCTGGCGAATATTGGCATCCTCGCTGGAGAATTTCCCAAACTAAACTTACGGGAACAAGGAATTGATATTGCGGCGTTGCTAATTTCTACAGGCGTATTAGTTCATCAGACTCGTCAGGAAAAACTCGAAGATAAGCGATCGCATCTCATACTACAACTAAATCTACTCACAGAACAAAAAATCGCCAAGCTGATTGCATTAGTAGAAGAACTGCGGACTGATTTACCTAATGTCCAAAATCGCTATGATCGAGAAGCTGAAGTTATGCAGCAAAGCACTAATCCACAAATTGTCTTGGACATACTACAACACAATCTTGATCAAGTCAATTTTGAAAATGGACAAGTGGAAATAGAGAAGATACAAACGTCACATGATTCTACCAGTATCACCAGAGAATATACTTAAATTTACAGCTATATAACTATTAGCGAATGTCTGAGTGAATATTTTTTATTGGGAGTATTATCAACAGATACTAAATCATCCCTAGCTTAATTTTGTTGGTGACTCATTTTTTCACCAGTCAAATTTTAAGAATTAATGATAAACCAGGCTCTAATTATTTATGAATTTATGATGTAGAATTCAAATATCTGTAGAATGTATGGCTGTTTGCTCTTAAAAATTTGTTTAATTGTGACAAATTAAATGGAATTGCTCTAGAATGCTTGTTTTAATTCATCAAAAGGATACTGAACAGTGCTGATAAACAGTCCTATCATCGCATTTACAATTCTCCTAATAGTAATTTTTGCAATTCCACCATTATTTGAACGCTTAAAATTACCTGGGTTAGTCGGTTTACTAGTAGCAGGCGTAATCTTGGGCAGTAGTGGATTAAATCTACTCAATCATGAATCTGAAACCGTCAAGCTATTATCCGAGATTGGCAAAATATATCTCATGTTTGTAGCGGGTTTAGAAATTGATTTGGAACAATTTCGCAAAACCAAAAATCGCTCAATTACATTTGGAATTTTGACATTTTTAGTACCATTGATAGCAGGCATTATTGTTGGTAGAATATTTAACTTCAGTTGGAATAGTTCAGTTTTAATTGGCTCATTGCTCGCTTCGCATACACTCCTAGCATATCCAATTGTTAGTCGTTTAGGAGTCGTCACTAATGAAGCAGTAACCGTCACTATTGGCGCAACCATTTTCACTGATACAGGGGCTTTGTTAGTTCTAGCTGTTTGTGTTGGCATTCATGGGGGAGAATTTACTGCTCTGAGTTTAGTAAGTTTATTAGCTGGATTAGCAATTTATTCAGCCATTGTTTTATTTGGGTTTGACTGGGCAGGAAAGGAGTTTTTTAAACGCACGGGTGATGAACAAAGTAATCAATTCTTGTTTATTTTACTCGCATTATTCTTAGCATCTGTGGGCGCGCAAATTGTTGGTGTGGAAAAAATTGTGGGAGCATTTTTAGCTGGTTTAGCAGTTAATGATGTGTTAGGACGTAGCCCAGTTAAAGAAAAAATTGAGTTTGTAGGTAGTGCTTTATTTATCCCTTGTTTCTTTGTAGACATGGGACTATTAATTGATATTCCGTCATTCATCAAAACCCTAAGTTCCATCGGTATTACCATCGCAATTATTGTGGCTTTGATT
Organism: Calothrix sp. UHCC 0171; assembly: GCF_034931845.1. Lineage (NCBI taxonomy): Bacteria > Bacillati > Cyanobacteriota > Cyanophyceae > Nostocales > Calotrichaceae > Calothrix > Calothrix sp. UHCC 0171. The sequence continues at coordinate 124,400 of NZ_JAYGHN010000012.1, read as the reverse complement.
GGTAGTAAGTTCATTGCTGCATATCTAGCCAAACTGTTATACCGTTATAATAATGCGGAACTATTAACAATGTGGTCATTGTCTTTACCACAGGTAGCCGCAACACTCGCAGCCGCATTAGTTGCATATCAAAGTGTAAACTCTGCTAATGAAAGATTGATTAATAATGCTGTTTTAAATAGCGTTATTGTCTTAATGCTAATCACTTCTATTCTTGGTCCGATGATTACAGCTAGATTTGCCAGCGCTCTCACTATTTCCCAAGATGATTTAGCCGATGAGCCGCTCGCAACTTGGTGGAAGAATGACAGCATTAATAGTAACAATATATTAGACGAAACTCAGCATCCATTTACTGTAATAGTGCCAATTTATAACCCACAAACACAACGTTATTTGTTAGAAATGGCGGCACTGTTGGCGCGTCATGAATTAGGGAAAATAGTGCCACTAGCAATAACGAAAGGACATGTGCAAATGGATAATCCTGAGTTAAAAATGGCTCTGATGCAAAGTCGAGAACGATTGCAGATAGCGACAGAAATTAGTCAAGAGTTTGATGTGGAAGTATTGCCAACTGTACGGATAGATGATGATATTGCTTTGGGTATTAGCCGTACTAGTAGAGAACAAAATGCTAGCTTAGTAATATTAGGTTGGTCACGGAATCTTGGTTTGCGATCGCGTTTATTTGGTAACATCATTGATGGTATCTTTTGGTCTTCCCACTGTCCAGTTGCTATGGCACAGTTGTTAAATAGTCCGACAAAATTTCAACGGATTCTTGTACCTGTCGGTGACTTGACACGTCAAACCATAGGTGCAATTAAGTTTGCCCAAATTTTAGCCGATGTCAATCAGGCGGAAGTGGTTTTATTACATATTTATCATCCGCGAACACCACAAAATAAAGTAGAACTGTTCAAGTCTCAATTATTAGATATTGCCTCGAAAAGTCAATTAGAAGTCAATACCAATATTCAAACAGTTAAAGATAATGATGTTGCGAAAGTCATTATTGAGGAAGCATTAAGCTTTGATTTAGTAGTTTTGCGTTCTGTACGTTATCGGACTGCGGGTGGCTTATCTGTTAGCGAAGTAACTACACAGGTAATTCAAGGCTTAAGTAGTTCAATTATCTTATTGGGAGAACCAAATTAGTAGAATTGAGCATGTCAAAATCAATGTACTAAACCCGCACGTAAAGCGCGAACAGCAGCTTGAGTTCTATCAGCAACACAAAGCTTGCTCAAAATACCGCGAACGTGTGTTTTCACAGTACCGACTGTTAAGTAAAGTTTTTTACCAATTTCTGCATTATCACAACCAGCAACTATTAATTCTAAAACTTCCTTTTCCCGTTGAGTGAGAGGAAAACTTTCGATAGTTTTTTCCACCTCCGGTTCCAAACCTTCAATCATGACTCGTTTAGAGCCGATACCACTATTGGCATCATCCCGTCGTACTTGTTGGAGTACAATATCTGCGATCGCAGGATCAATCCAAGAACTACCTGTAGATGTGGTTTTCACCGCATTAATTAAGTTTTCACTTTCAATATCCTTCATGCAATAAGAATCTGCTCCCGCCCCAAAAGCGGCTAACACAGCTTCCTCACTGTTTTGCATGGTTAAAATCAGTAGATTTGTGGTGAAATCCTGAGTTTCCTGTTGGTATTGTCGGTATCTGCGTGTCAATTCAATCCCATCCATATCAGGTAAACCGATATCAATAGTCGCCACATCTGGCTTTAAAGTCTTAAGTAGCTGCAAACCGTCCGTTGCATTGGAGGCTTCACCGATAATCTTAATTTCCGGCTCTGTTTGTAAAGCAGCCCGCAAGCCCATTCTGGTAAGGTTATGGTCTTCAATCACAATTACCTTAATCTCGCTCATGGCTGTTTACCTCTTCCCAAATCTAATTTCTAAAGTACAGATTAAAATAACCTTCTTAATTTTATTGGTAAAGCTATGCAAAAACTACAAATTTTAATGATTTTAAGTTAATTGCATCTACTATAAGTAGTAGAAAAGCTTACTGTCAAACTACTAGAAATAAAAGTTCATTAATTACATCCTCTTTAATATCCAATTTATACATCTGTCGCTGGGTAGATTTTTTCGGAGATAAAACTAGACCTAAGAATCTAGTCTTGAGATAGATAAAAGGATAAATTTGATTAATATGGGTAGCCCATAAATTACGTTGATATTACAATGTAGCCTTTAATGTGCTATCAATAATTTTATTTATGCATATTTAAAAAACTATGTTAATTAATAAACCTGTTAGGAAAGACAAAATACTGGTAGTTGATGATATTTTTGAAAATTTACTGCTCCTCGAAACAGTTTTAGAATCAGAAGGTTATGAAGTAAGTTTAAATGAAGATAGTAAAACTGGTTTGAGTATAGTTGAAGATTGGCGACCAGATTTAATACTGTTAGATGTAATGATGCCAGAATTGGACGGCTATGAATTTACTCGTCGAATTCGCAATAATAAAAATCTCCCATACATTCCGATTTTATTAATTACTGCCCATGGACAATCCAGCCTGGTTGAGGGACTAGATGCGGGTGCTGACGACTTTATCCGTAAGCCATTCGATCCAGAGGAACTACATGCCAGGGTGCGATCGCTACTACGTCTCAAACATACCATAGACGAACGTGACCAGATGGCAAACTTACGTGAAGATTTTGTTTCGCGTTTCACCCATGATTTACGAACGCCTTTAGTTGCGGCAAATCGCATCTTAAAATTAATGTTAGAAGGAATGTTTTTTGAGGTGACACCAGAAGCCTCCGATGTTTTTCAGACGATGATTGGGAGCAATGAAGATTTATTGACGATGGTTAACACTTTATTGGAAGTATATCGTCATGAGGCTGGGAGTAAAAGTTTAAAGCTGTCGGAATTTGATATTCACGAATTAGTCCGAGAAGTGACTCAAGAATTGAAACATTTGGCAGAAGAAAAGGGACTAGCAATGAATTTGGAGGTATCTGCAAATATTCATGGTTTAGAGAGTATAATTGTAGGCGATCGCATCGAATTGAGACGTGTTGTCACTAACATTATTGGCAATGCTATTAAATTTACGGAAACAGGTTATGTCAATGTAAATTTAAATCTCCATCCAGATATTGTCACTATTGAGATTCAGGATACAGGAGCCGGAATTTCTATCCAAGAGCAAGCGAGATTATTTGAGCGTTTTCGTTCGGGTAAGCATCAAGGTTCCGGTAGTGGTTTAGGTTTATATTTGTCGCGGTGTATTATTGAAGCTCACCAAGGTTCAATTGATGTTACATCTGAGCCGGAACAAGGGAGCAAATTTAGTATCAATATACCGCGTGTGAAAACTGTAGATAATCGCAGCAAACAGAGATAATAATTTATCAATGAACTGGCAATTAATATCAAATATTTTATAGAGGTGAGATTATGGAAGAGATTTTAGTCAGAGCTAAACAGTTAAAGCAAGAATTACTTGACTTTGTCATGGATGCGGAGGGGGATTTAGCAATTGCACTAGAATCTTTTTATGCTCAAAAATTATCCATATTACCAAAATCTCAATATGCAAGTAACACAAATAATGAGATGGTAATGGATATGTTCTTGACAGATGCAAAAATTGATGAGAAAACACCAATTGATTTATTTTTAGATAGTAAGCCCAAATTAACAGCAAGCGATTTTTCGCTCGTGAAAAGTTGGCAAAAAAGTTTTATTGGCTTGTTTGCTGTCACCGAAATTTTTGCTGATGGTTGTCAACTCATGAATTGGATGACTGCAAAATATTATGTAGTCAAAACTAAAAATGCCGATGAGTTACAGTTACTAAGTAGGATGAAAAATGGAGAAATTTTACTCGCACGCATAGCACCTGTAACTGATAGCTACTGGATGTTTTCTACTTCTATAAGTATCATGGGTAAGTTGGGTAAACCCAAACTAGCGATCGCAATTGGTAACTTTAAACAGAATTATAAAAATTATTTGTATACAGATGCGCCAGATTTATTAGAAGAAGCATGGCAATCTGTAGAGCAGTATCATCAAGCTTTTCTAGACTTTTTCCATAGTGATGAAATTACCTTACCTGGATATCAGCTACAAAAAAAACTCAAGGAATTTCAGGAATTCATCACTCAGCGTTCTTTAGAGAATGCAGGTATTGATAGCTCAAAATCATTAAAAGAATTAGTAGAAGAAGCTGGAGTTTCGAGGGAAGAAATAGTTGATGTAGCCGCAGAAATGGGGGCAGATGCAAAAGTTGCTTCGAGACTTTTAGAAGATAATAAAAACACAAAAATGGTGGTACCTGATATTGAGCTACCAAATCACCTCAAAAAAGCAGAGCAGGTTACTGTCATTACCCATCCTCGCTGGGGACAGATGTTTTTGACAAACTATCAATTATTTAAAAACATGCTAGGGGTAGCAGATTGGCGTAGTGTTGAAAATGCAGAAAAATTATTACGTCAATATCTAGAAGAACCAGAAATTAATCTCAGTATTTGGCAGCGTTTAGCGAAGCAATATCCAGTGGAATTAGAAAAAGTATTACAAGCATATTTAAATAGAGAAGAATTTAATTTACAGCAAGATTTAGAAACGACTCTGCAAGAATTTAATAAATCTCTCAATCCAGAATTGCCGGAAATAGCTAGTGTTCCTTTACATCTACATAATTTATTTCAAGAGGCTTTAATAGAGGTTAATGGTAAGAGTAAATCTAAAAATAAAAGTAAAGCTAAATCAGGATTTGGCTAATCAAGCTAATCAAATTGATTGAGAAATGATATTTGTAAATAGAAAAAATGTAAATAGAAAAAACTATAAATCCCCGATTTCCTCAACCAATCGGGGATAAGTTGATATGTAAGACAAGATAAAAGTTTAGTCTAAAGCCTTCTTGATTTCGTCTTTGATATTTTCAACTGTGTGGCGCATTTGAGATTCGGCTTGTTTTGCTTGTCCTTCAGCCTTATCGTTGGGATTGCCAGTGACTTCGCCAACTACTTCTTGAATTTTTCCTTCGATATTTTTAGCAACTGCCTTAACTCTATTTTCGGTACTCACTTGTCTTGCTCCTTAATTAATTAATAAATTATTTGAGAGTTTATTATGTATTGTCGTTTGATATATTCAAACCGACAGCACCTTTATAATAAACTTATTTAAATTTTATTACCTCTATCTTCAGGAAGAAAATTATTGAAATATTGCTGCTCCTAAATACTCAGATTGTGCATAGATTTAAGTACATAAATTTCAGTAAATTAATTAATTATTGAATTTATTTTCATCAAAGACTAGTCACAACTCATTTGTATATTTTTGTAACACAAGTAAGGCAAGCCGAGGCTGAAGGCAAAAGCAAATATTCACCTGATTAATTAGTCCCGATGAAGGATATTTATCACTTCAGATAATATCTCAAGATTCTAGATATTCGTTCAACAGATAGAGCAAAAATAGAAAATAAAACCTTAATCTTAAGAACATAAGGACACGCAACACAAGAAAACAAATCATACAATAAGGAGAAATTAAGATGAGCGGTATAATTGCTTGGTTGATTTTAGGTTTAATCGCAGGTGCATTAGCTAAGTTCTTTTATCCAGGTTCACAAGGCGGTGGTATCTTCTCCACAATTGCTTTAGGAATTTTGGGAGCATTGGTAGGTGGTTATTTAGGTCAAGTTTTACTAGGGAGTGGTGCAGCCGCCTCAGCCACAGTCGGAGCTTTATCTATTGGTAGCATTGTCTTTGCAGTTCTTGGAGCTATGTTACTAATCTTCCTTTGGGGTTTAGTAGCTCGTCGAGCAGTTTAACTAGCTGAAGATTACCTGAGGTTAATTGAGTAATTAACCTTTATTAACCTTAATTAGCCTCAAATAAGCAGCTTCATATTTGAATGGGGAGATAAAGTCATGACATTAGAAGTAGAGCAAAGAGCAGTCGGTGTTTTTACTCAGCGCTCTGATGTAGAACTTGCACTGATTGACTTAAAAAATGCTAACTATCCGATGCATAAAGTATCAATAGTTGCCAGAAATGCAGAACATGAAAGTGATATTGCTGGTGTTGAAGTTAAAGAACACACTGGAAACAAAGCCGAAGAAGGCGCAGTTGTGGGGGCAGCTACTGGCGGTACGGTAGGCGGTTTGAGTGGTTTACTAATTGGTTTAGGTCTGATGGCAATTCCCACAATTGGACCGATTATGTTAGCAGGGGCTACCGCTACTACGATCGCAACTGCTTTAGCTGGTGGTGCAATTGGTGCAGCTGCTGGTAGTTTAGGTGGTGCATTAATAGGTTTAGGAATTCCCGAAGACGAAGCTAAAATTTATAGCGATTTAGTTCACCAGGGTTACTATTTAGTCATCGTAGATGGTAACGAAAGAGAAATTATTATTGCCGAACAAATTTTTCGCAAACGCGGCATTAGAGATTGGGGAATTTATCAAACATCTACACCTGTGAAAAGTCGCTACAAAAATGCTGCTGGTCTTTTATTCAATCGTCAAAATGTAGAGCAAGCTTTAACTCAATTGCAAGATAGTGGTTTTTCGATGAATCAAGTATCTGTAGTCTCTTCAGGCGCTTTTCTCGATGAAGAATTTGATCGCGTAAATTTCTACAGCAGAGATGATTGGGATAGTTTAGGTATTCCTAAAGATATTACAGATACTTACCAATATCGGATGAATTTAGGTGACTATTTGATTGTGATTTCCGGAACTGAATTGGAAATTGCAGCAGCAAGAAAAATTTTGGAAGCAAGCAACGTTCAGGAGTTTAACGTCTATAGTCCAGCTGTTGTTCAAGCTGTTTAATTCCAGAAGTGTCAAGAAAGACATCCTCCTGAAGACATTTCACTTCAATAATAAATCAAGGAAAATAGATCATGAAAAAAGCGATCGCATTGTTAGGTAGTAGTATCCTATTACTTTCAGTTGTTGCTTGTACTGATGCCAAGAGGACTACTAATGTAGCTCCTGATTCTACTGAAGATAAGATAGAGGTTCCCAACGCACAACAAGCAACAGATTCCAAAGCGGATGCTACCAGTGAAACTCGCAGAAGACAATTAGATGCAGACATCCAAGCTAGAGAACAACGCAATAATGCTGTAAATCAAGGTTCAGCCGAAAATAGACCAGATAAAGATGTCGCTAGTGAAGTTCGGAGTAAATTAGAGGCGAATCTTCCTGCGAGTGCCTTGGTTATAGAAGCTGATAAGGGTGTCGTGACAGTAAGCGGAAGCGTGCCTACTCAGCAACAATTCGACAAAATCGCACCTTTGGCGCAAGAAATTAAAGGTGTCCAATCTGTCAAGGTGCAAGTAGCGGTAGCACCTGCTCAACCTGCAAATGCAAACTAGGAGATTGACTGGGAGAGACGGAGAAGGGGAGATTTTTGTCCCTGCAAAGTTGCTCTGGTGAACTACTAGATACAGAGCGATATATTTCTACATAATTTTCCAGTCATCTCACCTAATTAATATGGTGATTCTATCTCAAGGATGAGATGCGATCGGCAAAATAGTTTCTGTAGATTGATAAATATTTGCCCTGAAGATTGATTTGCAAGTTATAGATTTTCAAGTACAAACTAAATAGTAAATACGTAGGAGATGAATAGTCATGAATAAAAATATCAGGAGTCCCAAAATGATGAAAATTAAATCACTTTTTTCTAACCTTATTTGTGGCTTCTTAGCTATTGTTACCATCTGGGTTGGAGTATTTTCTAATTTTAGTTCAGCGAATGCTACACCTTTAACAAATACTTCTCAGTTAGTAGCACTTTTTGGCAAAGGTAGCGCCGATCAAGCAGCTGGAAAAGTAGAACAAGCCGTAGGTTCTGCACAACGTAACCTTGGTAAAATGACTGGACAGGCAGAAGGAGCTATCAACGAAGCGAAAGGTAAAGCTAGAGAAGATATTGGTACTACTAAAAACGCCATTGAAGACGTAGCAAATAGAGCTAAAAACAAGGTCGAAAGAGATATCAGAACCACGAAAAATGCAGTTAACAATGCAGATTTAAGAGCAACTGATGAATCTCAAGAGGCGATTCAAGAAAGTTATGACAGAGTTGAAAAAATTACAGATAAAGCTGTTGATAACGTCAAAAGCATTTTTGGTCAATAAGTAAATATTTGCCAAAATACTCAATTTAGGAGTGGTTATATGAATACAAAGCAAGATTTTCAAGAGAAGATGGAGATACAACTGGCAAAACTCCAAACTCAAATCGATGAATTAAAAGTTAAATCTTCTCTTGCCCAAGCCGATGCTAAGGATGCATATCAAGAACAGCTTGCATCTCTAAATACCAAGTGTCAAACTACCCGCCTCAAATTGCAAGAACTCAAATCTAAAGGTGGAAACGCTTGGGAGGAAATGAAAGATGGCTTAGAAACAGCTTGGAGTGACCTACAAGATTCCTTTAATCGCGCTGTGACTCATTTTCGCTAAAGGGCTAATTCTTGCTAATTTCATTCATCACATTCAGTCAATTCAATTCAATTTAATTCAATTTATTCACTAGGAGAAACCAATGAATTTTACTCGTTTAATTCAATCAGTTGTTCGTTCTTTCCGCTTTGTAATTGCTACAGCTTTGTGTCTAACATTACTTTTCTCTAATGTTCTGCCTGCATCTGCAAACAGTACCTCCAAAAGCGCTAACACTGACGCGACTACACAATTAAACAAAATTCAAGAAAAAACTGATGATGTCGCTGCTTCCAAAGGTCCCGACTTAGAAGAAACACAAGCAGAAACACAAAAAGGTCTCAACGAAGTTCAAGGTGATGCTGACAAAGATAAAATGTTTCGTCCTAGTAATTCCCAAAATGCGACTTCTATAGAAAACCAAGTGGAAAGTTTCTTAGAACAAGCAACTGGTAAAAAATAGAATTTTTCTGATGTCAAAATTAGAACAATATCTATAGCATTCCGAAAATATTTGTGAACACTCATATCTCTGATTTTTCTAAAAAGTCGGGGATATGAGATTTTTATTGTTTACAAATAGATGCCATCCTCAATGTTCGGTGGACAGATTTTTTGAGAATTAAGTGAAAATTAAGCTTGAGAATGTAGCGATTTTAGTAACACTTACTGTATTAAGAACTACAAAATTGCGATCGCAATTATCTTTAGATAGTTTATTTTGGTTCTCGGAGGCAGATTTGATTCCATCTAAACTCCATCAGATGAGAGGTTACTGATTTAATAAAAATTGTTTAAATAAAAATGTAATGAGTTGAGATAAATCAGCAATGCGTAAAATTAACATTGGTTTAACAGAAGCTGAACGTCAAGGTGTAATTAATCTTTTGAATAGTGATTTGGCAGATTCCTATCTACTACTAGTAAAAACTAAAAAGTTTCATTGGGATGTTGTTGGTCCCCAGTTCCGTCAATTACACGAACTTTGGGGAGAACATTACGAAGCCTTAACTGAAAATATTGATTCTCTGGCTGAAAGAATTCGTCAATTGGGTGGTTATCCTGTGGGCACATTGGCAGGATTTCTGAAAATTACCTCTCTCAAAGAACATTCTGGTGATATCCCAAATGCAACCCAAATGGTAGAGCGTTTAGTAGATGATCATGAGCAAATCATTCGTAATCTTCGCAAACATATTGACCAATGTAGTGAAGAATTTCACGATGAAGGAACTACCGATTTCTTAACTGGTTTGATGGAAGGGCATGAAAAAATGGCTTGGATGTTACGGTCATTTGTGGAAGGAGAATCACTTCAAGCAGATGGTAAACAACCACAATTAAGCAAATCTACCGTTGGTGTCTAGTAATTAGCTTTTGTAATTCATAACTAAAAAAAACTAAATTCCATCTCATTATTCGCAAAATTGCCAAACTTTAAAGGGGAATCCAAATGTCTAGTAACACACCAGAACGCACAGTTTCCGCAGTTTTTAAACAAGAAAATCAAATTGATGCTGTTGTCAGACGTTTATTAGATAGAGGCGTATCTCGCGATCGCATTTCGGTAATGGGTAACAATTTCCAATCTCAAACTCGAATTGCTGGCTTTATTACTAAGAAGGATGTAATTCTGGGAGGCTTGAGAAGCGGGGCTATTTTTGGTTCCTTGTTTGGTTCATTCTTAGGTTTACTCACAGGTGTGGGTGTCTTGATGATTCCTTTCGTTGGTTCTGTAGTGTCAGCAGGTCCCATCGGTGCGGTACTTCTAGGGGCAGCAAGCGGGGCACTGGCTGGTAGTGCTGGTGCAGGTTTGGCATCCCTACTGATTACCTTGGGAATGGAGAAAGAAAAGGCTACCATTTATGAAACTCGCTTAAAAGCAGGGGAATTTATCCTCATGGCAGAAGTTCCTGCCGATAGGAGTGGGGAGTTTCAACTGTTGATTGAAAGTGCTGGTGGTGAAGAAGTTCATGTCAGCGAAATGACACTACCTCATCCTTGTAACGGGCGTTGTCAAGGTGTTGAAGATTTATCCCCGGAAGTGCGATCGCATTTGTCTGAAGAAGCTCAAAAAATATTCATAGAACGCTACAATGCCGTACTAGACGAAAATAATGATGGCATCAAAGCAGAACAAGCGGCTTGGGAAGCAATTCATCAGCAATTTGACGAAGATGAGAAGGGAATTTGGTCAAAAGCTAAGGTGAGTATCTAAAATGGAAATCAACAAAATTAGCTCATAATTGCCTAATTTCAAGAAAATTAGTTGTAATTAGCGAATAATAAGTAAAAAGATTGGAATTTCCAGTCTTTTTTTTTTAATTACTGTCTACCTGGAGATAAATATTTTTACTTCTATAGGTCAATTGCCTTCTTAATCTCAAAAAATGTATACATATAATTATAGCTACTACAAAATTATTCACTCTCAGAAAAAACCACAATAAAAGTCAATCAGAATGAAACCAAATAATTGCATCTAAAATACTCATTTTTCATTTTCATATTTTAAAAATCGAGGCATTATAATGAAAATTGCTCAAGTAGCCCCATTATGGGAAAGAGTTCCACCTCCCGGTTACGGTGGAATTGAGTTAGTAGTTGGATTATTAACTGATGAATTAGTAAGACGTGGGCACGAAGTCACACTATTTGCTTCTGGTGATTCCATTAGTCTTGCAAAGCTGGAATCAGTTCACCCGCATGCTTTACGACTCGATCCAGATATTAAAGAACCTGCTATATATGAGACTTTACAAATGAGTAGAGTCTATAACCAAGCAGATGATTTTGATATTATTCATTCCCATATGGGATATATTGCCCTCGCTTATGCTGAACTAGTAAAGACACCAACAGTTCATACTTTACATGGTACCTTTACTCGCGAAAATCAAAAGATTTTTACCTATGCCAAACGTCAGCGCTACGTGAGTATTTCTCATGCACAACGGGAACCTCAATTGGACTTGAATTATGTAGCCACTGTTTATAACGGGATTGATATTGATGCCCATAAATATCACCCTCAACCAGAAAATCCTCCTTATTTAGCCTTTTTAGGTCGGATATCACCAGAAAAAGGACCACATTTAGCAATTCAAATTGCCAAAAAATCTGGTTGGCATTTAAAAATGGCAGGAAAAGTTGATGTTGTTGACAAAGATTATTTTGAAAGAGAAATTAAACCACTAATTGATGGTAAGCAAATTGAATATTTAGGTGAAGCAAATCATTCTCAGAAAAATGAATTGATGGGTGGTGCAGCCGCAACACTTTTTCCGATTACTTGGCGAGAACCTTTTGGTTTAGTCATGGTTGAATCAATGGCTGCTGGTACGCCAGTTATTGCTTTGAACCTAGGCTCGACAGCAGAAGTAATTCAGCATGGGCTTAGTGGTTTTGTTTGCAATACTCTGGAAGAATGTATTCATGCTATCCCTAATGCTGTGGAACTAGATCGTAACGCCGTGAGAAAATATGTTGCTCATCGTTTTGGTGTTAAACAAATGGTAGATGGCTACGAGCAAATCTACCGCCAAATTATGGCAGATAAATTTGTTAAAAATGGTCATTCACTTAGCCCAGTGAGTCCAGTTACTATTTAGTATATTTTCAATTTTGTTCAGATAAATGCCAAGCGAAATTAAGCGTTTGTGACAATAAAAATGACAGATTAATCTTGGTAATTTTGCATAAGTAATTACTTAGATAATACTTGCTGAATTTCCCCGTCACCGGGGATTTTTTATTGTCTGATATCTTCTTTCTATGCACGTGATTTCGATGAACCTAACCCCAATTCTTTGCCTAAAACTTACCTTCTATATCAGGTTAATTATTATCGCACAAAGTTGTTAAACTTCAGGATAAATGTTAAATTATTAGGCATATAAGCAAGATTGAAATCAATATTAATTTCCGTGAGAGACCATTTATAAAGCAAATATTAAGAATAGTCGCGCAGGGAGAAACCCGGTGTCTCATCAAAAAGTCAGATGATGCTCGATACTTAAATCCAAGAAACGGAGTTTCTTTGGTCTTAAGGTTTACTTTATACATAACCTCTGAAGTGATGCAATTGTAGTAGTTTTCAATCAATAGTTATGTTTAAAAATGTGAACAACTATGTGCAACGTCCAAATTTAGTAGAATATCTAGTTACTGGAAAACTCGTTTGCGGGTGCTACGCAGAAAATGCCTAAGTATCACACACAATTTGCATGAAACCTAGGATTATGCAAAATTGAACTATTCGCAAGCTCATCATTAGTAAGTAAGAATCTCAATGATCAATCGTTTGAAAATCGGTACTAAAATTGGAGCAGGTTTTGCCTTGGGTTTAACAATACTGAGTACAATAGGTATTGTTTCTTACATATCTATCAACGAACTCATTACTAATTCCGGTAAGGAAAGACACACTAACCAGGTACTTAGTCAGCTTCAAGAATTGGTATTACACATAAGAAGTGCTGAAAAGGAAGCCCGTAGTTACATAATTACTGAACAAAATGATTATCTAACACTATACGAAACTGCTACACAAAATTCAGAGCAAAGTTTGCAGGAATTGCGAAGATTGACGGTTGATAACCCAACTCAACAACGTCAGATTGATGGTTTAGAGGTTGTGGTACGCCAAAGAATAAATAGACTTCAAAGTAGTATTAACTTAAGACAAAATCGAGGTTTTGAAGCCACCAAACAATTTGTTCTCACGAATAAAGGAGAACAACTGACGCAAGAGAGCAATAAAATAATTCGGCAAATCGAAGCTGAGGAAAATAAACTGTTGGTACAGCGTTCTAGTAAGGCGCGAAACGCAGCAGCGTTAACACTTGCTACGATTAGTTATGGGATTCCGCTCTCGTTCCTAATTTTAGCTGTAATTGGTATCACTCTTTCCCGTAATATTTCCCATCCCCTGAGTAGATTTTCTCGGATAGCGGAATCATTGGGAGAAGGAGACTTATCTGTTAGTTTACCAGCAAGCGATCGCACAGATGAAATTGGTTTATTGACACGCACAATGAATCGGATGATTACTAATTTGCGTGACACCAATTACCAAAACGAGCAGCAAGCTTGGTTACAGTCAAATCTAGCAGAATTTAGTCAAATTTTACAAGGGCGCAGGGATTTAGAAACTGTGACGCGCTTAATCATATCCTATTTAGCGCCTTTGATTGGGGCATCACAGGGTGTTTTTTATGTGATGGATTCTCAAGATGATGAGCCAATACTCAAATTATTTAGTTCTTATGCTTACCAAACGCGGAAAAATCTCGCTAATGAGTTTAAATTGGGTGAGGGTTTGGTAGGACAATGCGCTCTTGAAAAGCAACGGATTTTACTAACGCAAGTTCCCCATGATTATATTCGCATTAGTTCTGGTTTGGGAGATGCTACGCCATTAAATATAGTTGTTTTACCAGTAATATTTGAAAATCAGGTAATGGCTGTTTTAGAAATGGCTTCATTTCAAAATTTTAGTGAGTTACATTTAAACTTTTTAGAACAAATCAGTGAAATAATTGGTATTGCCTTAAATAATATTTTTTCCGATATCCGCACTCAAACATTACTAGAGGAATCTCAAAATTTAGCCAAGGAGTTACAACATCAGCAAAGTGAACTCCGACAGAGTAATCTAGTTTTGGCGGAGCAAACGCAAGCATTAAAAGAATCAGAATTGCTTTTAAAACATCAACAAGAAGAATTAAAGCAATCTAATGAAGAGTTGCAACAACTGAATGAAGAATTAGAAGAGAAAGCTGAATTGTTGGAGAAACAAAAGCATGAAGTGGAAGCTAAAAATCAGGAAATTGAGTTAGCAAGACAAGCTTTAGAAGAAAAAGCTGAACAATTAGCTGTATCGTCTAAATATAAGTCAGAATTCTTGGCAAATATGTCCCATGAATTGCGGACACCTCTGAATAGTTTATTAATTTTAGCGAAGTTACTGTCAGATAATCCTGAGGGTAATTTAACAGAAAAAGAAATAGAATATAGTCGTATTATACATTCTGCTGGTTCCGATTTATTAGAGTTAATCAATGATATTTTAGATTTAGCGAAGATTGAGTCAGGTAATTTATCTGTAGAAATTGAACAATTGCGTTTGCTGGACTTAAAACTGAATTTAGAGAGAAATTTTCAATATCTTGCGGAAACTAAGGGCTTGAATTTTGTCATTCAATTAGATGAAAATTTACCTGAGACAATTACTACTGATATCAAGCGTCTACAACAAATTATCAAAAACTTACTTTCCAATGCTTTTAAGTTTACCGAACAAGGAAGTGTAACTCTGGCAATTGGCATCGCTCCTGAAAATATGATCACCTTTGCTATTCGTGATACTGGCATTGGAATTCCATTTGATAAACAAAAAGTAATTTTTGAAGCATTTCAACAAGCAGATGGTTCCACTAGTCGTAAATATGGTGGAACAGGCTTAGGTTTGTCAATTAGTCGTGAATTAGCGCAATTACTAGGTGGCAGGATTGAGTTAACAAGTCAAACAGGAGAAGGGAGTGTCTTTACTTTATTTTTACCACAGTTTTTAACCTTCCCCAATAAACAAGAGATGGGTGAACAGGGAAATAGGAAGATACAAAATAATCACGAAGTTTCTCTAATTCAGTCATCTCCCATTATTCACCAAACTGAAATTCCTGACGATAGAAATGTAATTACACCAGACGAAGAGCGTATTTTATTAATCATTGAAGATGATACTAAATTCGCGCGAATTCTTTTGGATATGGCAAGGGAACAAGGCTTTAAAGTTCTGATTGCCTTACGAGGCAAACAAGGTTTAGCATTAGCAAAACAATTTAAGCCTCATGCCATTACCCTGGACATATATATGCCGGAAATGGATGGTTGGACAGTTTTAGATCAACTAAAACGTGATCCGGAAACTCGTCATATTCCAGTACATATTATGTCCGTTGATGATCGAGAACAGCGCGGTTTACAATTAGGCGCGATCGCATATTTACAAAAACCTGTTTCTAAAGAAGTTTTGACCCAAATATTAACTGAAATTAAGGATTTTGTTCAACGTAAGGTCAAAAATCTGTTAATAGTTGAAGATGACCAGGTACAAGCTAATAGTATCATTGCTTTAATTGGCAATAGCGATGTGAAAAGTACATCTGTTGGCACGGGCGCAGAAGCATTGTCATTTTTGCAAACAAATCGAGTCGATTGTATTGTCTTAGATTTAGGTTTACCCGATATGAGCGGGTTTGAATTAATTGAGCAAATCAAAGAACAACCAAGTCTAATTAAAATTCCCATTATTGTCTATACTGGCAAAGAAATATCCCAACAAGAAGAAACTAAACTGCGACGACTAACAGAAACAATTATTATTAAAAATGTGCGATCGCCTGAAAGATTACTGGAAGAAACTGCTTTATTTTTACATCGTGTCCAAGCCAATTTACCAAAAACTCAGCAGGAAATGTTGGAAAATTTGCGAACTTTTGACCCCATACTTGCACAGAAAAAAATCCTTATTGTTGACGATGATGTCCGTAATATTTTTGCTCTTACCAGTGTCTTAGAGGGCTATCAAATGCAGGTTTTATTTGCTGAAAATGGTCGTGATGGCATTGAAGTGTTACAAGCAAATCCTGATATTAATATTGTACTAATGGATGTGATGATGCCAGAAATGGATGGTTATGAAACTACTCGTAACCTTCGCCAACAACCACAATTTAAAAATCTACCGATTATTGCTTTAACAGCAAAAGCCATGCAAGGCGATCGCGAAAAATGTATTGATGCTGGTGCTTCCGATTACATTACAAAACCAATAGATACGGAACAATTACTTTCCCTATTACGAGTTTGGTTATACAAATAACGCCGAGCTAAACTTAATTTTCAGATAAGTATTCGTGTAAAAATAAATTAAACAAGTAGTGTGGAGAGGAGTTTCCGGGGAGATGTTCTTCACGGAAAACTCCGGGGCATCTTATACCAATTCACAATTCGCAATACTCGCTCCGCGAGAAGCAAGCTACGCAATTCGCAATACTCGCTTCGCGAGAAGCTAAAGCTACGCAATTAAAAAACTTAGATGCAGCAAAGCTTTCAGGATTTACATCTGTATCAGATTTTTCGTGAAATGGTATTACCTACCTTTGGGAAATTGTCAGCGAGATACTTGTACTACTTGTTTTTACCTTTACATGATTCCTAATCTTTGTTAGCTTTAATCCCTGATCTCATTTATTTTCGGTGACAAGTTTTTCGTCTTCTTAAGCTTCCTCGTCTGAAATAGTTACGGGCAATTGTTTCTGGTGATTTCTCTGACTAAAGCGCTCAGTAGCAGTTTTAATCACAATATACAAAATGGGAACTACAAACAAACTCAAAAAAGTCGCAATGAGCATCCCCCCAAATACAGTGGTTCCTAAAGATTGGCGGCTACCAGCCCCGGCTCCTGTGGCTGTAGCTAAGGGAAAAATTCCCAAAAGCGTAGAAAAAGCAGTCATCAAAATTGGTCTTAATCGCTGTTGTGCAGCCTCAATTACTGCTTTGTTAATTGGCAGCCCTTGTTCTCGTAATTGGTTAGCAAATTCCACAATCAAAATCGCATTTTTACTCGCTAAACCAATCAACATTACTAAACCAATTTGACAGTAAACGTCATTAGAGAAACCCCGCATTGATTGAGCTAAAAGCGCTCCAAAAATTGCTAAGGGAACTGAAAGTAGAATAATAATTGGGTCAATGTAATTTTCATACTGGGCAGCTAGTACCAAAAACACAAAGACCAAACCTAAGCCAAAAATTAGCGGTGCTAAACCACCAGATTCTATTTCTTCTAATGCTGTTCCCGACCATTCATAACCATAGCCAGGTGGTAAAACTGCTTGAGCAACTTGTTCCATGGCTTGGATTGCATCGCCGGAACTAAAGCCAGGGGCAGCAGCACCGTTAATTTCTATGGAACGGAACAAATTGTAATGATTAATTGTTTGTGCCCCTACCGTAGGTGTAATCTTCACTAAGTTACTCAAAGGAATCATTTGATTTGTTTGAGAACGTACAGATAATTGCCCAATATCTTTGGGGTTAGAGCGAAATTGTTGATCTGCCTGAACGTAAACACGATAATTACGCTGTTGCAGGTTGAAATCATTGACATATTGTGACCCTAAAGCTGTTTGTAGGGTATTGAAGACATCATCTATGGAAACTTGCAAGGCTTTGGCTTTGTTGCGGTCTACTTCTACCAAAACTTGGGGTGTGTCAGCCGCAAAGGTGCTAAATACAGCTTGCAATCCTGGGGTTTGATTGGCACGCCCAAGCAATTGACCCATCGACTGCACTAAATTTTCTAAACCACTACTACCTCTGCGGTCTTGGAGTTGAAAGACAAAGCCGCCAAAGTTGCCTAAACCTTGAATAGGTGGAGGATTCACGGGAAAAACTCTGGCTTCGGAAATTGTCATTAATTTTCCGCGCAAATTACCCAAAATCGCCTGGACTGACTGGTTTGGTTTTTGCCGTTCGTTCCAAGGTTTTAAAGTTGTAAAGATAATGCCACTATTGGCGGTGCTACCACTAAAACCAAAACCACCGACAGCAAAAGTTCCTAAGACTTCGGGAACTTGGAGAATTTCTTGTTCTACTTTTGCCATAACGTCGCTAGTATATTGCAGCGAAACACCTTGTGGTCCTTGAATGATTGTCAGAAAAAAGCCTTCGTCTTCGTCAGGGAGAAAAGCTGTGGGCACAGTCATGTACAACCAAGCTGTCATTCCTAAGGAGACAACGAATAAGCCAATAATAATACCTTTGATGCGGGTGAGAAAATTCAGCGATCGCCTATAACCCCTGGTCATCCAATCCAAAAATCGATTAATTTGCTCAAATATCCGACTCAACCATCTGGGGGGGTGTTGTCCTTGCCGCAGCAGTTGACCACACAGAGCAGGAGTTAAGGTGAGAGCTAAAAAAGTAGAAATAGCGATCGCAAAGGCGATCGTCAGGGCAAATTGCCGATACAGTGCGCCTGTGGTTCCCGGAAAAAATGCCACTGGTACAAACACTGCCATCAGCACTAGGGATGTAGCAATTACAGCCCCAAACAATTCCGCCATGGATTCACTCGCCGCCTGACGCGGACTCATCCCCTTTTCTTGAATAAAGCGGCTGATTTGTTCGACAACAACGATCGCATCGTCTACTACCATCCCTGAGGCTAAAGTCAAACCAAACAATGTCAAACTATTGATGGAAAAATCAAAGGCTTTGACAAAAACAAATGTCCCAATCAAAGATAGAGGAATCGTAATTGCTGGGATTAATGTCGTCCGCCAATCTTGCAAGAAGACAAAAATCACAATTACAACTAACACCACCGCCGCTATCAGAGTCTTGAATACTTCTGCTAAGGACTCTTCTACAAATAATGTTGTGTCAAATGCTACTTGATATTTTAAACCTGGGGGAAAACTAGGAGCTAATTCCACCATTGCCGCTTTCACACCCTTGGCTACATCCAAGGCATTGCTACCGGGAACTTGATAAATCCCCAACCCCACGGCATCTTTAGCCCGATATCGCAGAAATGTATTGTAATTTTCTGCACCTAATTCGGCTCTACCCACATCTTTGAGTTTAACTAAGGTGCCATTTTCCTCAGATTTGAGGACAATTTCGGCAAATTCGGCGGCATCTGTCAATCGACTAGAAGCACGAACATCAAGTTGATACTGTTGTCCTGGCGGCGCAGGTTCTTGCCCAATTCTCCCGGCACCCACTTGTAAGTTTTGTTCGGAAAGCGCCCTAGTCACATCATCGGTTGTCAATCCCCGACTGGCTAGGCGAGTGGGATTTAACCATAAACGCATGGCATAGCGACGTTCACCAAAAATTCGCACATCACTCACACCTTTGACTCTTTTTAAGGCATCTGCCAAGTAAAGGTCAGCATAATTACTTAAAAAGACTGTGTCATACTCTTTGTTGTCTGAGTACAAACCAATCCCTAAGAGAATGCTATTCGATTGCTTAGAAACCCTCACCCCGGTACGTTGGACAACATCGGGTAATTGGGCTTGAGCTACAGAAACCCGATTTTGGACATCAACGGCGGCAATATCTTTATTTCGTGAGGAATCAAAGGTAGCTGTAATATTAGTAGAACCATCATTACTGCTGCTGGAAGTAATATATCTGAGTCCCTCAACGCCGTTGATTTGCCTTTCTAGGATGTTAGTCACTCCACTCTCGACAACCTCAGCACTGGCTCCGCTATAGTTGGCAGTAACACTGATTTGCGTGGGGGTAATATCTGGGAATCGGGCAATTGGCAAAGTGGGAATGCTGATTGCTCCCACTATCAGGATAATCAAACCGCAGACCGTCGCAAAGATTGGTCGTTTAATAAAAAAATCAACAAACATATTTTTAGTAATCGGTAAGTGAAACTACGTAATTAGTGGTTATGTATTTGCACAAAACTTAGTTTTTCCGATTACTCCCTTCTTCCGACTCAGCAATAATCGGCACACCATTATTGAGGTTCAGAATCCCAGAAACGACGATTTTTTCCCCAGCCTTCAGTCCTTCGCTAACTTGATAATTATTGCCTTCAATAGCTCCTAACTTGACTGGTTTTTGCACAGCTACTAAAGCAGGCATTCCCGGTTTAGGTTGCTCTGGGGCTTGGGCGACAAACACAAAAGTCTCTCCACCTAAGCGAGATACGGCTGTGACGGGAATTAATATACCTGGGCGTTCATTCCAAATCACTCTAGCTGACACTAATTGGCGATTCAGCAATTGCCCGCCAGTATTGGCAAAGGTGGCTTTAGCTAAAATTGTCTGCGAGTTTACACTAGCATCAGGAGAAGTAAAAGTTACTTTACCTCTGGCTGTGGGTTGCCCTTGGGCATCCAATAATTGCACAGGTAATCCCACGCGCAACTTGTCACCTTGGCTGATGGGAATAGCTAGATTTAATTCTAAGGAATCATTTTTGGTGATGGTGGTGAGTTCGTCACCTTTATTAACAAACTCTCCCAATTTTACGGGGATATTACCGACAACACCAGTAAAGGGGGCGAGGATATTAGTATATTGCAGTTGCACTTGGGCAGTCCGGACTTGAGCTGCAGCCTCACTTACTTGCGATCGCGCTTGGGCAATTTCTTCTTGCCGAGGACCATTCTCTAATTGCCGTAAATTTTGTTTTTCTTGTTCCACCACAGCAGCTAACTCATTAATATCAGAGCGTCTGCTTTTACGAACTTCCTCTAATCGACGCTGGGCTTCTTGTAACCGGGCTTGAGCGCTACGCTCTTCTCTAAGATATCCTTCTAGTTGATCTTGGGAAACTGCACCTTCTTTTCTTAATTGTGCGTATCGTTTGGCTCTGGATTGAGCTAGTTCTAAATCGGATTTTGCCGCCTCAATTTGAGATTCCGCTTGGGCAATTTCTTCGGGACGCGCTCCCGCTTGGGCGTTACTCAGGCGAATTTGTGCTTGATTTAGTTTGGCTCTGGCTTGGGCAATTTCTTCTTTGCGAGTACCTGCTTTCAGTTCCGCCAGTCTTGTTTGGGTACGTTCTAGGGCGGCTTTTGCTTGTTGTACCTGAGCTTGAGCATCGTCACTTTGCAGGCGAATTATTACTTGTCCCCCTTGGACGCGATCGCCTTCTTTAACTACAACCTCGGTGACTCGTCCATCAATATCTGGCTTGAGTACCACTGAGCGTGGAGCCTCTAAGGAGCCAACAAACTGGGATGTTTCCTGTAAATTTCCCGTCTCGACAGTAGCTAGCTTGACAGGAACTCCCATTGGTTGATTTGCCGCAGCCCTAGAGCCTGCATTGTTAGCTGGGTTCATTTGCCGCCAGCGCCAACCACCACCAAGACCGACAATTAATAAGATACTGCCGATAATTAGAGACCAACGTTGTTTTTTAACAGCCATAGATATTCGCCCTGGCTTGATTTGGGGCTGTTCTGGTTCAGCCTGATGAGAATCATTAACAGCAGGCTTTTCTGCCTCACCAGGAAGAGAATAATCGGGGAACTCAGAGTCAGACATCTTCACTTTTTCACCTTGATATTTCAAATTTGGCGATTTGCTTTGGTATCATTTCCAACTCAAGACTTATCGGGCTGATGTTCTGACGTGCAGAGATTTTCATAATAAGTGATGACTCAGATATGATATTCGCGGAAAAGTTATTGTTGGTAGATTGCAGACATCGGCTGATACCAGACTCTATGTCCCGATCAATCTCTGGAAGAGGAACGATTGATATTGATTGGCAGAACACTAATAGCACCGACAAATAGATTGACACAAGTCTCTATGTAAGATTCGGTGCTATAGCCTAGTGTTGTCGGGGTAGCAGTACGACGTAGCATCCCGGAAAGCAACGTACCTATGAACATATCCACTGCTGGTTTTAAATCTATATCTAGACGCACAGTACCTTTCTCTTGTCCCTTTTGTAGGTATGCAACCAGTTTTTCGTTTAATGATTGACAAGCATCATGTAGTATCTGCCGAGCCGCATCAGGATGTCGCTTTGCTTCGCCAATAAATGTGCGAATTAAGGCTTCATGCTCCTCTAACATCTGATTGTAAAGGCATGCGTAATGGCTCAGGTCTGTATCTAAATCCTGCGTCCATTCGTCCTGATTGTCTAAAGCTTCTGCCTGCAAAGCGATCGCTTGCTGGATGACAGCAGCTAATAGTTGCTCTTTGTTCTGGAAATGGCGAAACAAAGTGACTTCGTTTACCCCAGCCACACGGGCAATTTCACGGGTTGTCGCCCCAGCTAACCCTGCATTGGCAAACACCTCGGTTGCTGCTGCCAATAGACGCGCACGAGTTTGCGCGGTTCTTGAAACTAAATTTTCCATGCAAGTGCTTGCTTACATTGTGAGGACTACAGCACATTATAGTGCATATGTAAGGAAAAAACTTTTATGTTTTTTTTATTTGTTGCCGTTATTACTTGGATATTTAATTAATTAAAAATTAACTAGAATTATGAGAATTTAGGCATCTTCTCCAATTAGAAAATATAAATCTTCTCCAGTAATTAAAGAAAGTTCAGAATCAGCTAATTTTTCGAGTTGATGAGTGACAATTCGATTTGCTTGTTGTTCAATACTGCGCTCAAATAATGTGCGGACATATCGACCATTGCCAAAACTTTTATTCCGTTTTTCGTAGGCTGAAGCAAAAACTTTTTGCAGGACTATATAAGCAGATAAATCAATTGAATATCCGTTGTCGATACAGAACTTTTTAAAAATAGCCAGCAATTCATCTGGCTGATAATGGTCAATATATAAAAAACGGTTGATGCGCGACTTCAAACCCGGATTAGATTCGACCAATTTCTCCATTTCATCAGCATAACCAGCGATAACTACAGCAATGCGATCGCGCTGGTCTTCCATGCGTTTTAATAATACTTGTAGAGCTTCTTTACCGAAGTCGTTGGGTGTATCATCGGGAACCAACATGTAAGCTTCGTCAATAAATAGTACACCACCTATTGCCTGCTGGACAGCATTTTCCACCCGTAATGCTGTTTGACCGATGTATCCACCAATAATCCCGGCTCGGTCTGTTTCCACAACATGCCCCCGTTCTAAAAATCCTAATTGTTTGTACAATCTACCTACCAATCGAGCGATTGTTGTTTTACCAGTTCCCGGTGGTCCATATAACATCAAATGTAGTGATGTTTGTATAGTTTTTAGTCCTCTTTGTTTCCTTTCAGTTTGAACTTTGAGAAAATTTGCTAGGCAAAAAAGTTGCTTTTTAGTACCTTCATGTCCAATTAATGCATTTAAATCGGCAATTATCTTCTCCAAAGTATCATCATTGGGTGGTTCATGTTCAACAAAATTAGCTTTTGTCTCTGGTTTTAAGTCTTTGGCATCTTTCGTTGATTCTTCATGTGTTTTGGTAATCTCAGGACTACTAATAATTAAGTTGTGAATCTTAATTTGCATTTTGTCATGAATTACAAAACCAAAGCTTTTACCCAAAACATCCATCACATTTACAGCTAAAATAGTCTCCACCAAGGTGCTATTAATATAAAAATCGACAAAATCCCCAACTTTACGGATTCCCAAAACATTGATACAATTGCCAATTTGAATGCGATCGCATTTTTTCCAATTCGCAAAATGCGTTAAGATACCGTCTTTGTAATGAGTAATTCGATACAAGCCATTGCCAGAAATAATAAACTCGAAAAAGTTATTGGTATCTAATACCCCCCAAACAAAGCCATAGCCATAACCATCTATACCACTTGACTTTTCCAATGTAATATGAATTTGAAACTCATGGCGATCGTAGAAAAAATCTGCTGAGTTCCAAGTTAACCAGTAAGTATCGCCAGAGCGTTTATGGTCAAATAAGTAACAATTATCCTTGAGGGTAAGGCTACAATCCAGATCATCCCGCGTTACCCATTTTCGGCTATTTTCCGGGGAATTTTGCTCAGAAAAATGTCTTCCCGGTAAGTTTTCCTGAAAGTGTTCCTCGAATATCAACATTGCGGTTCCCTTCTCAAGCCATGTGAAGATTCCATAGCATAGCGACTCTTGCTGAGTATCGCCTAGGGATAGCTACAAGAATACATAACTATTTTTCGGAAAATATTTTGATGTATCAGGTTTTCTAGAAAACTCTAATGCCCCTTTGTTTCCAACTCGATTTTACCGTAATCTAATTTGATAATTCTATCAGCAATGTGAAAATAGCGGTCATCATGAGTAATTACTAGCACAGTTTTACCTTTATCTCGTAATTGTGGTAATAATTCATTATAAAATATTTCTTTAAAATTTGGATCTTGATCGGCAGCCCATTCATCAAATAGGTAAATTGGTCTATCTTCTAAGTATGCTGTTAGTAAAGCTAACCGTTTACGTTGTCCTTGGGAAAGGGAAGTTGTCGAAAGTATACCATTTTTAATAATAACTTTATGTTGAAGTTGAAGTAATTTTAAATAATCCTGTACTTGTTGTTCAGAATTATTATTTTCTAATCCTAATAACTCATCAAATAAATAAAAATCTGCAAAAATTACCGAAAAGTGCTGCCGATACCATTCACGATTTTCATCATTAATTAATTCACCATGAAAATAAATATTGCCGCTTTCGGGAACATATAAACCAGTAATTAATTTTGCTAGAGAAGACTTGCCACTACCATTTCCACCGACAATAAATACTAATTCCTGCGGGTACAAATTTAAATCGATCGCACCTAATGTAAAACTACTATCTTCTTCACCTGTATGATAGGTATGGGTGACTCCTTTGAGTTCTAAACTTTGCCAATATGTTTCTATCTGAGGCGGAACTGTGGTAACTTCAGCACGACTTGCCAAGGACAAACCTAGGGATTCTATTTTTGCCAAAGCAATACCAGCTTGGCTCAGTTGAGGAATTTTGCTGATGATGTTATCCATCGGCATCATTAGGTATGTGAAAGTCAAAATGTAGCTGTAGAGTGTGAGTTGATTAATATTCATAAAATTTGGCAGTGCAAACAAGACAAAACCAATCGCAAAGAAGAATATAAATCTGCCCCAAGTATTTGTAGTTGCAAAAAATGTTAAACCACGAGTGTAATGATGTTTATATTTGTTGGCGGTTGTTTGTAATTGTTTAGTGAGGAAACTTTGCCGTCTTTGATAATGTAACTTGAGTTCTTTGACACCTTCTGTAATTGTGCGAAAATGTTTAAATAAGATATCTTCATCTTCCCGTGCCATTGCCAGATTTTTTCTGCCTTGGTTGGTAATCCATTCGCAACTACTAATAGCAACAATTGCAATCCCAATTACAATTAGAATTACTAACCATGAAAGCCAGGTAATATATATTAAACAACCCAAAACCATCGTCGCATCAATACATAAAAATGGGATTGCATAAACTGCAACTGCAATAGTTTTGACATCTTCCGTCAAATTTGCCAGCAAACGAGGATTTCCCATTGCTTCCAAATGGCTTAATTCGGAACTGAGAATTTGCTGACAGAGACGCATTCGCAGTTGCAAAACAGCTTCCTGTGCGAGGCGAATCAACACCACCTGGGAAATAATACTAGTCACCAGTGAAATGATTGCCAAACCGACAAAAAGCCAAGCCAGCAGCGTTATCGAGACACTTGAATTGCGAGTTGTGGCACTGCTAACTAAAGCAATGAGACTAGCACTACTTGCGCCGCTCAAAAATCCGGTAATAATAGCTATACTTACCATTTTCCATTGCGATCGCAGTAAAAATAAAATTAAATTCATGAAGTCGTTAAATTGATAATGAATCGGAATCAACCATCAACTATTTTAGATTTAGAAATCTATTTTCAAAAAATCTTACTTTTTGTATAGTTTTTTAGCAGAATATTGCTTACTTTTAACTATTAATCTTAAATTTCGGCAATGCTTGCGTTACAGAATGTAACTTTTTGATTTCAATTTAGTCTTCTCTAAAGATAAATATTCTAAACTGATACGCAATGTATACAAATTTATTTTCACAAGAACAACTCAAAATTTTGTCAAATCTATCTACCTAAATAATTAGTGTTGGGGGGAGAATTGGGAATGACTACAAATCTAACGCCTTTAGATAACCCAATTAGATTAGAGACAGACTTGAAAATTAACAACATTTCATCAACTCCAAAAGCTTTAGAACAACAGCAGACTCGTTACAAACCTGTAAATCATCGCCGGATTCTTTGCATTTTCCCCAAGTATAGCCGTTCTTTTGGTACATTTCACCATGCGTATCCCCTCACAGGAAGGGTAAAAGCCTTTATGCCACCACAAGGTATTTTAGTTGTGGCTGCTTACTTACCCAAAGAGTGGGAAATTAAATTTGTAGATGAAAATATTAAACCAGCAACATCAAAAGATTACCGTTGGGCGGATGCAGTAATTGTTAGCGGAATGCATATACAGCGCCCCCATATGCATAAAATTAATCAACTAGCACACAATGAAGGTAAAATTACAATTATTGGTGGACCTTCAGTATCCGGTTGTCCAGAATATTATCCAGACTTTGATATTTTGAGTATTGGAGAATTGGGAGATGCTACCGATAAAATAATTGAATATTTAGATAAAAATAATCAACGCCCATCTCAACAAATTCGCTTTGAAACAATAGAAAGACTACCCTTAACTGAGTTTCCCACACCAGCATATCATTTACTCAATCTTAACCAATATTTTCTTGCCAATATCCAATTTTCTAGTGGTTGTCCTTACCATTGTGAGTTCTGCGATATTCCCGAACTTTATGGCAACAATCCCCGGATGAAAACCCCGGAACAGGTTATCAATGAATTAGATACCATGCTGAAATATGGCAACATTGGGGCAGTCTATTTTGTTGATGATAATTTTGTTGGCAATCGTCGTGCCGCCATGGAATTGCTACCTCACCTAATTAACTGGCAAAAACGTCACGGTTATCCGGTACAGTTTGCTTGCGAAGCGACTTTAAATTTAGCGCAGAGTCCGAAATTATTGGCAATGATGCGCGAAGCTTATTTTTGTACGGTATTTTGTGGGATTGAAACTCCGGAAACTAATGCCCTCCAAGCTATTTCCAAAACTCATAATTTAAGTATGCCCATACTTGATGCCGTAAAAACCCTCAATAGTTACGGAATGGAAGTAGTTTCTGGCATAATTATGGGACTAGATACTGATGATAGCGCAACTTGCGATCGCATTCTCCAATTTATCCAATTATCCCAGATTCCTCTGTTAACAATTAATCTTCTTCACGCTTTACCAAGAACCCCTTTGTGGCGAAGATTGGAAAATGAAAAACGACTGGTGTTTGATGAAAATCGAGATTCTAATGTTGAATTTTTGATGCCCTATGAACAAGTTGTAGAGATGTGGCGGCGTTGTATTACGACTGCTTACCAACCGGAGTTTTTATATCAGAGGTTCGCCTATCAAATGGAAAATACCTATCCTAATCGCATCAAAGTACCTAATAGTCCAGCTAGATTTTCTAGAGCTAATATTATCAAAGGCTTGACATATTTGAGCAATATTTTGCTGAGGGTGGGAATTTTGAGTAATTACCGCCAGACATTTTGGAAAATGGCAAAGCCAGCTTTTCAAAAGGGTGATATCGAAGGCTTAATTCATGTGGGTTTAGTTGGACATCATCTAATTAAATTTGCGATGGAATGCAGCACAGGGAAAGAATCAGCCTCTTTTTACTCACAAAAGATTCGCCATGCTGTTCGTAGTTAATTTCCGATGTTCAAGAAATTAGTTATGACAGCAAAGTTAAAAATACGAGATGTATAATTTATCAGGTTTTATATTTATGTACTTTATTTACTTTTCCAGTCTTTAGATAAGCAGATAAGTTTAATTAAATACAAAACTTTGGTAATACTTTCCTTCTATTAGTTTTGATTGTAATCATGTAATTCACAATGGCAGTAAAAACTTGGGATGCAAAAATAGCTAACTGGCTAGTTCAACCTTTAAAAAATACTTGGGTAACACCAAACCATTTAACTACAGTTAGATTAATTACTGGACTAGCAGCAGCATTTATATTAGGAATTGAGCCAAAATTAGCTAATATTGGTGCTTTTGTTTTTGCACTATCTAATTTTTTAGATCACACCGATGGTGAATTAGCTCGAATAAGTGGAAAAAGTAGTAAATTAGGTCATGTATATGACTTAGCTAGTGACGCTATTATTCATATTTTAATATTCTTAGGGATTGGTATTGGCTTGAGGAATACCCAATTAGGTTATGGGGCAATATTAATGGGTTTGGTGTCGGGTATTGCAGTTGCTTTTATTTTTCATTGGCGAAATCAAATGGAAAAAAAGTTAGGAAAAGATTTAACTAGTCAACCAAATTTTTGCGGATTTGATATTGAAGATATTTTGTATTTATTGCCAATTGTAACAATATTGAATGGCTTGATACCTTTATTAATTGCAGCAACAATTGGTGCACCAGTTTTTGCTATTTGGGTATTTTGGGAATATCAAAAAGTCAAATATTTAGATATTAAATAATTCAAATGAAAGCAGATTTAAAAAACATCTTACCCTCATCTGTCACTAATACCAACATGGGTAATTTTCAACGCTTTATCTCCAACATGAAAGATGCGATCGCATATTTTGGATTTCGTCAAGTATTTCTCCAACCTCGTATTCATCGATAGTAATCAATTGTGATTATATCTATATCCCTGGGTAATTTCTCAACTAAATATTCACCTCCCTACTAATCACAAACACGCCAAGAATGCAAAAAATTTCCCCAACCCCAAATCAATCGGCAAAAACATTAAAGCCAAAGAAATCCACACAACTAAAAACACTACTCCAATCTCCAGAACTCCAATTTATTATGGAAGCACACAACGGAGTTAGCGCCCGTATCGTTGAAGAAGCCGGATTTAAAGGGATTTGGGCAAGTGGACTTGCGGTTTCTGCCCAATACGGTGTACGTGATAATAATGAAGCCAGTTGGACGCAAATTGTAGAGATGTTGGAATTTATGTCCGATGTGACTCAAATCCCCATTTTGCTGGATGGTGATACCGGATATGGAAACTTTAACAATATGCGCCGCTTAGTTAGAAAACTCGAACAGCGAGAAATTGCTGGCGTTTGTATCGAAGATAAATTATTCCCCAAAACCAACAGCTTTATTAATGGGGAAAAACAACCCCTTGCAGACATCGAAGAGTTTTGCGGCAAAATCAAAGCTGGCAAAGATAGTCAACTCGATGAAGATTTTTGTATTGTTGCTCGTATTGAGGCGTTGATTGCTGGGTGGGATTTATCAGAAGCACTGCGACGTGGGGAAGCATATCATGCTGCGGGAGCCGATGCGATTCTCATTCACAGTAAGTCTTCTCGCCCTGATGAAATCATCACTTTCGCCAAAGAATGGGCAAATCGCATTCCCTTGGTAATCGTTCCCACAAAATATTACAGCACGCGCACCGAAGTATTTCGTCAAGCCGGGATAAGTTTAATAATTTGGGCTAATCATATGATACGTGCAGCTGTTGCTAGTATGGAAGCGATAGCACGTGAAGTTC
Source organism: Calothrix sp. UHCC 0171 (assembly GCF_034931845.1). NCBI lineage: Bacteria > Bacillati > Cyanobacteriota > Cyanophyceae > Nostocales > Calotrichaceae > Calothrix > Calothrix sp. UHCC 0171. The sequence goes on along the minus strand of NZ_JAYGHN010000012.1, from coordinate 94,763 downwards.
AAGTCAGCGAAACATTAGTTAATATCGAAGAAAAAATTGCTCCCATCAAAGAAATTTTTCGCCTCCAAGGTGCAGAGGAACTTCTCGAAGCGGAAAAGCGCTACTTTGGTGACAGCAAAAATCACAGTAATGCAATTATTTTGGCAGCCACGCGAGGGGAAGAATTACACGGGCTAACCCTAGATAAACCGAAAGTGATGTTACCCATTGCCGGGAAACCATTACTCAGACACGTAGTCGATAAATTCAAAAAATTGAATATAAGCGATATTTCCCTTGTCGCCGGGTACAAAGCGGAAACTATTGATGTTCCGGGGATTAAAATTATCCACAATCCCGAATACGCCACCACCGGAGAACTCGCTTCCCTCGTTGCTGCCAAAAATCAATTTAGTGATGACATGCTGGTGACATACGGCGACTTGCTATTTAGAAGTTACATATTAAGAGACTTGCTCGAATCCAGTGGAGAAATTATTACTGTCGTCGATTCCGCCATGAAAAATAAGTCTAATAGTGGCTCTCCCGACTATGCATACTGTTCCCAAGCCGACGAACTTTCTTTATTTGGACAGGATGTAAATCTCTTAAAAATCAGTAAAAACCAGCAAATGGAAAGTAATAAAAACTACAGCAAATCCCATGGGCGTTGGATTGGCATGTTACGTTGTCAAGGACAAGGTAAGCAATGGATAGAAGCTGCATTATGTCAACTACAAACCCAGCCAGAGTTTAACAAGATGAATTTAGCAGATTTATGCAATCATCTCATTAGCCAAGGTAAAACCATCAAAGTATTATATATTCGCGGTAACTGGCTAGATATTAACTCTTTGGACGATTTAGATTTAGCCTTCCAATTAAATGGATAGGGTTATTTTTAGGAGTATTTTAATAATTTGCCAGACTAACTCCACATTTCCCTCAAACATCATCACCTCATACTCGCTTCATCACTGACAATTAAAATTTCTCCGCGTCCCCGCGTCTCTAAGTCTCTGTGTCAGTCTTAATGATATAGGCAAAATTGATATGATTCTCCATCATTCCATAACACTAACGGAGTATATTGAAGCCTTGAGGACTAACTCCAAAATACTCCGTTGTTTGCATATACCTAATTACCACTTCTCTTTTTGTCTTGTTTAAAGGCAAAATCGTCTTCCTTCATTGTGACAATACCATGAATCCCAATCGCCGCGATCGTTGCACCAATAAATCCCCAAGTCCCATCAGTAAAGGCATTGACGCGATGTGCGAGACTGCGATGATAGGCTAAATCTAACTGCCGAGTGCTACCTTCTCCGTCACGTGACAACCGAGCAATGTAATCTTCGGTTCTTTCCAAAGCGTTATAATCGATATCGAAAGAATAAAGTGATGAACCCATGACAATTAAACCGGGTATCACTAATGCAATTAATAGTATTCCTCTACCGCCACTCATTTCGACCTCACAAGGGTAATATATGCAATCAATGCTGACATAGGCAGTTTTTGGCGTTAGTATCTGACAAACAATTACCAAAATTGTGAAGTGGTGTAATTGAACGGTTTTTTTTGGGAATAATACGCTTGTCGTTTGCATTTCCTAGCTGTGGTGAGTTTAACAGCATGAGAACCGTTTATTTAAAAAAGCAACAATTATTTTTAGGATTAGCTTTTACGATTAGCTGCATTGTCTGTATTTTCTGCACATTCCTACCAGCAAATTCACTCTCAGGACAAATCAAATCTGCACCCATCGAAACCCTCAAACAACAACAGCAGCAACTCAACCAACAGCATCAAGAAGTTGTCAAAGAACGCACGCGACTGACTAACCTGCAAAACGTTGCTCAAGACAGACTCAACAACCTCCAGCAAAACCTGCAAACCACAAATTCGCAAATCCAAGATAGTAGCAACCGTCTCCAACTTGCGAGCGAGCGTCTCCAGCAACTCCAAACCGAATTAGCCAATGCCGAAAAAATATTTTTAGATAGACAAAATGCCACAAATGCCAGGTTGCGATTTTTACAGCGATCGCCTAACCATCATGGATGGGCTGTATTGCTGCAAAGTCAAAGCATTAGCGACTTTTTGACGAGAAGACAACACTTACGCATGGTGTATCAAGCAGACCAGAAAATCCTCGCGAAACTTACAGAGGAAGCAAATAAAATTACCCAACAAAAAACCAATGTTGAACAGGTTAAAAATGAAATTAGCTTGATTCAGCAACAACTATTCGCCCAAAAAGCCGACTATCAAACCCAGTCAGCATCCCAGCAAGAATTAATTCAACGATTAAATAGCGATCGCAATGCCCTTACCGCCGCCGAAAATCAACTTCAGCAAGACTCAGAAGCCATCGACAACCTAATTCAACAAAAAATAGCTGAAGCTAATGCTAGAGAAAGCGCCGCAAAAGCGATCGGTAAACGCTTTTTGGAAGGTACTGGTATATTTGGATTTCCCAGCGACGCACCCATCAGCAGCCCCTTTGGTTGGCGAATGCATCCCGTTCTCGGTTATCGCCGCCTGCATACAGGGATAGATTTTGCTGGTGCTTATGGTAGCCCAATTCGAGCCGCCGACTCCGGTACAGTCATCTTTGCAGGCTGGTATGGTGGTTATGGGAACGCGGTAATTATTAGCCACGGGAAAAATATTACCACCCTCTATGGACATAGTAGTCGGTTATATGTATCCGAAGGGCAGTCTGTACAACGTGGACAACAAATCGCCGCAGTCGGTTCCACAGGCTTATCAACTGGACCTCACCTACATTTTGAAGTCCGTCGAGATGGTACGCCAATCGATCCATCTGGATTTTTGTAAGGGACTTTTATCACTCTGAGGAATTCGGATTAAATCAAAATGAGGGTGCTGTTATACCAATTCACAATTCGCAATTCGCAATTAAAAAACTTAGATGCAGCAAAGCTTTCAGGATTTACATCTGTATCAGATTTTTCGTGAAATGGTATTAGCGCTGCTTAACGCACCATTCCCAAGCAAATTGTCAATTCTCATTCCTCAAGACTAAATAAACCCGGATTTGTCCATCTTTTCTCTTCTCTTTGTTTATCCCCACATCCAGATTTCCCCTTTTTTGCCAAAAGCTGTTATAATCATTGGGTTGATAAATAAGGGCGTGTAGCTCAGTGGATAGAGCGTCAGGTTCCGGTCCTGTAGGTCGGGGGTTCGAGTCCCTCCACGCTCGTTAACCGAAAAAATTGCCTGTCTTAACTATCTGTTAAGTTAAATTATTTTCTGTTTTGATTGTGAATAATCTTCACAACTTCTAGAATTTGCTAAAAGTCTAAAATTGTGTATTCCTGTAAATCTTCTACCTGACTCACTTCAGAACCTAATCTAGGTAAGAGTTACATTTTCACATCACTTTATATCTATCTCTTTTCCATTATCTACACACTTTTTATACTTAAAAATTGCCGAAGTGAGGCAAAATAGCACTGGTCATTTTCGGATTTTACTAATAACATCTGTAGCTAGTCATAGACAGAAGACTGGTTATATCTATTCCAGTTGCGTAAGTCCTAACCAATACACAATCAGCAAATTTTTAATGACTTATGTTAAATACATTACCAAGTCAATTTCCTGCGAATATCTTACGTTGCTGTTGGCAAAGTCACTGCAAATTCTTATTGCTTACTTTAATTCCCGTAGTTTTGACAACTCCTGCACTTGCTCAAATGAATGGCGAAGCATTGCCACCAGCCCCATTTAACCAAGATACCTACTATAGTGTTCCTCGCGTGAATAATGGAGATGGTAGGACTTTTGATTATCAAGCACCCAATGTCAACCAATCTACGCAATACAATCAAACATCTATTTATCAATACAATCAATCAGCCGAACGTTTTTCGGTGTTCGTTGATAGTGGTGGTTACAACGTGCAACTATTACCCGTGGTGAAGCGAGTGGAACCATCAGCCTATATCCGCAGTTTTGGAGGACGTGCTGTCATCCAAGCAGGCATTTTTAGTCGTCAACAAAACGCCGTATTGAGAATCCAGCAGTTGTTAGCTACTGGAATTAATTTGAATAACCTGCGTTTGTTTAACCTCACTAGCGGACAAGAATTAGCCCTGACTCCTGCGAATGGGGGAGGTAATAATCCAGGGGGAAATCCGAACCAAAATCAACAACGTTCCAACTATTATTACGTAGCGATTCCTGCCCCGACTGCGGAATTCCCCGCAATTGAAACTAGAATTCAAAGTAGTTTGGGGCAATCTTTAAATAATGTTTCCTTGCTGCGGAGAAATAGCCCCCGTGGTACACATATTGCAGTTGGACCATTCGCAGAACGTTCTCAAGCTGAAAAATGGAATGCTGCGATTAAGGATGCTGGGCTGAGTAATGCCAGGGTGTATTACGGGAAATAGAAAAGAGACGCAAAGACGGGGAGATGGGGAAGACAGGGAGATTGGGAGACGGGGAGATGGGGAGATAATTTTGATCCAAGTCATCAAATCAAATCAAGTCCGGCTAATCAGTTTTTATTAATATTTCTGTGCGTCGTTTTTATCGCAATTATTTTCCTATATCTTCTCTTCTTCCCGTCTTCTACAATTCCCGATGTCCCATACCCCATCAAAAAATTCTCTAATTGACTGTAATAAGGGTTTTCGGCGCGGCTCTTGGATAAAAATAAGTGGAATCAGAGCGACGAATCGACACAAGCAGGAAATAGTGAAAATTCCCGGCAAACCACCAGAAATGGGATTTTCTGCTAAAAAACCGCCGATAGTTGTCCCCAAAGCACCACTCGCACCAGCAACCGCAGCTGCGATCGCAAAATAATTTACCTGGTTTCGCACTGGTGCAATTCCTAACTGTAAATTATTGTTACACAAGTCAATTGCTGCCCAAGTCCCTCCAGCCAAAATATGTAGAAGCGGCAACCACAACCAAATGTCTAAATTACTACCATTTACCCCTAGCCATAAAATCGGTGTAATTGCAACTAAAATTCCTACCCAAATTAGGATGGAACGATTGCCAATTCTGTCTGCTAAACGACCCCAAATTACCATTAATAACAGATTTGCTCCGGCTTGAATGCTGCCATAAAATGTCACCCAGCTAACATCAAGTGCCAGTGTATCCAACATATAAAAATTGAAAAACGGCGCACTCAAGTTAACGGCAAACATCCAGAAGCCAAAATAGCCAAGAAAAGTTAAAAAGTTTTTATTTTGCCAAATTGGGGCATTGGGGATTGAACATTGAGGATTAGAGGAGATGTGAAGTATATTTCCATCTTGATTTCTATCTTCCCCTGTCTCACCATCATCCTTTTGCCTATTCCCTATTCCCTTTAATCCACAGCGATTCTGTTCCTGGGGGTTGATATCAACTTTAAAATACTGACATCCAAGGCTAATAAATCCCGCCAGAATTCCTACGCCTAAGACAACACCATAACCTTGTAGAGTTCCACCGTACCAAGTGGAAACTGCAACTCCCGCCAAGGGTACGCAAATCAAGTTAGTTAAACTCGCGACACTACTACGAATCCCAAAATATCTTCCTCGCAAGCGTCGCGGCACAATCATCGCCAGCCAACTCAACCAGGATGCACCCCCTAATCCACCCAGTAAGTGCGTAGTTAGAACTATTACTAATGTGAAAATTATGAGTTGGTGTGAATCGACTACACCCCAGCCAGCTAGCCAGATACCCACAGCTAATAACAGCCAGAGAACACGGGATGTACCATATATCCACATTGAATAGCGAAAGCGACTGGTGGTTTTTTCGGAGAAGTATGCGCCTAAAGGTTGAATCAAGTTTACCAGCATCGGAATTGAGGAGAGCATCCCAAATACAACTGGACTTGCTCCCAACTCAACTAGAAAATTGCTCAGTAAAATTCCGCCAGTGGTAATTGAGAAAACTGCTGCAAAGACTGCATCTATTGTTGAAGCTTGCAGAGAAGTGCGAATTGCTGCTTTGGGAATTTTAAGTGGATTCAGTGGAGATTCAGATACCAGAATGGGTTGACTTTCCGGCTTTCCTGGGGAAAGAGGAATGTTTGTTATATCTGGTAGCAGATGAGCAGAGGTTTCAAGCCGAATAGAATCCATGAGCTATCTGTGAGTTGATTCGGTAAATTGGTTGATTAATTCGCTGAGAGGGAGTCAGGATTTGGGAATCAGAATCGGGGAATCTGGTATGTCCAAATAGTCAAAATTGGATTTTTGGATTTATATTTTGGATTCATATTTTGGATTTATATGCATATGCAGTTGTCCAGAATTAATCATGAGAAATTCTTACCCTACAAGAAATCGCTTGCGTGTCTACCCTGAGGGGTATTACAGAAAGTGAGTATTTTGTTTTTTGAATTTTAAATTCTGACTTTTGGCTCTTGACTTTTGAATTTTTTTTGTTATCGGGGGAAGCAAGAGTGGGTACTTGTTTCCGCAAAAATACTAAGTTTTCGTTATTTTACCTTGCATTTCGCAATAAAAATTCAAGCTTTGTGAATATTTATTCAGTTATAAAAGCGCTATAAGTTGACTTAAATAGTCTTTCATCCAAATTTTGTGATGAGAAAAACCGTGTTTAACTTTCTTGGCTTAGTAGTTGCGATCGCACTTAGTGTCGTTGGCTGCAATCACCTACCACTACCAACTACAACCCCAGTAGCCGATGTTACCACTATAAAACTCAGTGGTTGGGGTGCTTCTCCTTCGGAACAGAGGCTGCTCAAAAGCGTGCTGCAAGATTTTGAGGTGCAACACCCACATATTAAAGTCAAATATGAAGTTATTGCTGACCAATATATGGATGTGATGAAAACCCGGTTGGTTGGCGAAGCTGCTCCCGATGTCTTCTATTTGGACGCATTGGAGGCTCCTTTTTTAATGAGTCAAAACGTCTTAGAACCACTCGATGGCTATATCAAACCCGAATTTGATTTACCGGATTTTGAAGAAACATTACTTAATATTTTTAAACAAAATAATCGTATTTACGGTTTACCCAAAGACTATTCAACTTTGGCACTGTTTTATAACAAACAAGCCTTTGCCAATGCCGGTATCGAAAATCCGCCCACAACTTGGGAAGAATTGCGTAGTTATGCAAAATTGTTAACAAAAGATACAAATAAAGACGGGAGAATTGACCAGTATGGGTTTGGCGAGACACCCGAATTAGCGAGACAAGCGTATAAAATCAAAGCCTTTGGGGGTAAAGTTGTTGACCCCAATAGTCGTGCTACCTTTGCCAACCAATCCGCCCTCAAAGGACTGCAATTAGTTTTAGACCAGTATCAAAAAGAACGCTCATCCGCCCAAAAAACCGATGTGGGGACAAACTCAGGTAGTGAAATGTTTGGGCAAGGTAAAGCCGCCATGGTGATTGAGGGGAATTGGGCAATACCTTTTCTCAAAGAAACCTTTCCTAAGTTAGATTTTGCGATCGCAGAAATCCCCAAAGTCAATAATCAATCGGGGACAATGGTGTTTACAGTTGCCTATGTGATGAACAAGCAAAGCAAACATAAGCCTGAAGCCTGGGAATTAATTTCTTACTTGACAGGTAAGGAAGGAATGCAAAAATGGACGGGAACAGGTTTTGCTTTACCAACTCGTAAATCTGTAGCTGCCAACTTAGGTTACGATCAAGACCCTTTGAGGTCTTCCCTCGTGGCTGGTGTAAATTATGGCACACCTTGGCAAATGGGGAAATTCCCAGCCGCAATTGTAAATAGCTTTGATAACCAATTTATTAGTGCCATGTTGGGGGAACAAAGTCTCCTCCAAGCAATGCAAAGGGCACAAAATCAAGCGAATCAATTAATTAAGACACTTGATTAATCACACCTGTAAAACCATCACCTCTTCGCCAGCTAGCACCATTTTTTGTCCCACAGGTAAAACGGCGAAGGCATTGGTGTGTGCCAAATTAATCAAATTTCCTGAGACTTGATTCCCAGCAGCTAAGACAAATTCATAAACCCCATCAACCAGATTTAATTTTCCCCAAATATAACTTTCACGCCTACCGTCAGAACGCAATTCCTGAGGTACCTTCGCCCGAATCCAAACAGGCTGCCATCCATCCGTTAACCCAGATAATTTTCTGATGGTGGGCTGGACAAACCGCCAAAATGTCACCAATGCCGCCGCCGGATTACCAGGTAAACCGAAATATATGGGGTGTCGGTAATTGCTCAGGGAAAATCTTGCCACAGTTAGGGGTTTACCCGGTTTCATCGCGATCGCCCGAATGTGAATTTCTCCCCCCAAAGCTGCTAAAATCTCCTCAACATAGTCATAATCTCCCACGGAAACTCCCCCAGAGGAAAGGATAATATCGGCATTTTCAATCCCTGTGGCGATCGTTTTTCTCAAAGCTTCCGGTTGATCGGGTACAATACCCAACATTAGCACTTCAGCCCCCAATTGCTCCACCAAAGCTGCTAAAGCGTAATTGTTAGAATCGACTATTTGTCCTGGCTGCAATGGTTGATTTGGAGTCACCAACTCATCCCCTGTGGAAAAAATTGCTACTTTCAACTTGCGGAAAACACTAACTTGATTACATTGGGCAGCCGCTAAAATTGCCATTTCTGGAGCATTAATCATCATTCCATCTGGTAATAATTTATCCCCAGCTTGGTAATAAGAACCTCTTTTTCTGACAAATTCCTGAGCTTTAGGTGCAGCCTGAATCAAAACGCGATTTTCTTGGCGTTGTGTCACCTCCTGCATTATCACCGTATCCGCCCCCTCAGGCATCACCGCACCCGTAAAAATTCGCGCTGCTTGTCCGGGTTGTAAACTCAATTTTGGCTGATATCCGGCGGGAATTTCGCCAATGACTTCTAAAACTACCGGATTTTCTCTGCTGCTGTTTTTGACATCTTCGTAACGCACCGCATAACCATCCATCGCCGAATTATCCCAATGGGGGAAATCGAGTTTACTAGTAACTGGAGCCGCTAAAATTCTGCCCCTGGCTGAGAGTAAATCTACAATTTCCGTATTACTTGGGCTATCGAGAGGTGGCACCAAGTTAAAAATAATTGTTTCGGCTTCATTTACTGGCAGCATCAGACAAGACTCACAAAATTTATTCCTTACCTATTCCTTAATTTTTTACCGGAAAAATCAAAGCTTTTTGAATTGCTGCCAATTGTTCCGGGATGAGTTGATAGTAAATCCACGTACCCCGCCGTTCTTTTGCCAACAAACCAGATTCGTGCAAAACCTTCAAATGATGGCTGACTGTCGGTTGTGATAAACCCAAGGGTTCCACAAGTTCACAGGCACATACTTCCTGATTTGGTTGCATGGCAATAATACTTAACAGTCGCAACCGCGCTGGCTCTCCCAATACTCGAAACACCGCCGCCATTTGCGCCGCTTCATCTGGCTGAATTATGCCTGATAACAATGGCGAGCAACACTTAAAACCACTTTTGGCTGAAATCGCTTTAGATAAATTCATATTTATATATTGACAGTTATCAATATGTTCGGCAAGATATTGATATGAGCAAATATTGATTTGCATCTATATAAGGAGATTTAATTGTATGTCACGTATCCAACTCGCCTTGAACGTCAGCAATATTGATGAATCTGTAGAGTTTTACACTAAACTATTTGGAGTTGAACCTGCAAAGCGTCGTCCTGGTTATGCCAACTTTGCGATCGCTCAACCCCCACTCAAGTTAGTTTTGATTGAAAATGCGCCAGCCGCAGGTAGTTTAAATCATTTGGGGGTAGAAGTTGAAACCTCTGCGGAGGTGAGCATTGCTAGTGAAAGACTCGAACAATTGGATTTACAAATTAAGCCTGAGAATCAGGTTACTTGCTGCTACGCACTTCAAGATAAGGTGTGGGTAAACGACTCGGATGGTGTCCCTTGGGAAATATATACAGTGTTGGCAGATGCTCAAATTCGAGATAAAGCAGAGGTAAAAACATCAGATTGTGACTGTAAATCTATAGTGGGTTAAGTTGTGAAATCTGTTTCCACCTCCAGGCTGGGAACAGAACTAAAATGAGACTAAATCTTGTCCCCCTTCCCACCCCCGTAATCCCTATGACTATCATCAAAGTCCCCGAACAACACTTCCCCAAAGCCGAACTTGGACGACGGGCAATGGGATTAGGCATTGATTTTTTGGTGACGTGGTTGATAAGTTCTGTATTTGGCAGTGGCGAATATGGGGTACAATTTCTGCAAATATTTGTGTTTATTACAGTTTGGCTAATATTACGGGTGATTTTACCCTACAACAACAAAGGTCAAAGTTTGGGGCGCTGGGCAGTTGATTTAAAAGTATTAGATTTGCAAGACTTGGAATTTGGACGGGGCAGAATTCCCAGTTTACTATCTTTAGCAAAACGCGAAGCAATTATCGGTTTATGTTTACTGCTGGTATCAATCGCGATCGCTAACATTAGGCGTAACCCGACTGCTATACTACTAGTAATTCCTCTAGTCATAGACTGCGGTGCAGCCTTTTCCGACACTCAAGCAAGACTTGCCTTGCATGACCGCTTTGCTGGTACTATGATAGTTTCGTCGCGTCGAGGATATTCGCTCGATCTGAAGATCAAGCGATTAGTTGAAACTATGCGGCAAAATATGCGAAGATAGGGATTTGTGTTAATTCTCCTCAGGCTTTACTGTTGATACGATTATGGCAAAGAGTAAAGGTGTCCGTATTGTAGTGACACTCGAATGTACAGAATGTCGGTCGAATCCCGACAAACGTTCTCCTGGTGTATCGCGCTATACAACGACTAAGAATCGTCGCAATACTACCAACCGTCTAGAACTGAGTAAGTTCTGCACCCACTGTAACAAGCACACCGTTCACAAGGAAATCAAGTAAGAATGAGTTACTATCGTCGCCGTCTGTCGCCGATTAAGCCAGGAGACCCAATCGATTATAAAGATGTGGATTTGCTCCGTAAGTTTGTCACCGAGCGGGGTAAAATCTTACCACGTCGGATTACAGGCTTGACATCCCAGCAGCAACATGATTTGACCGTGTCAATCAAGCGCGCCCGGATTTTGGCTTTGTTACCGTTTATCAATGCGGAAGGCTAATCAATAGTTATGAGTTATGAGTGATGAGTGCTGGGTTAAGAGTTTAGATGAAGCTAACAACTATAATTCCTAACTCCTCACTTAAATTCCTAACTCTTAACTAAGTAAAACTGACTACATATTTTTATCTAACTGAATCTCACTATAAATAATTAAAGTGCAAGGCTTGTGGAGAAGGGGACGCTAGTTGAATTTCGGGTTGGAAGCGATCGCCGTTTGGGGGTAGTAGACCGTCCAGATGGGAAAACCCGTACATTTGTAATTGATGAACGAGGACAATCCCACAGTTTGGTGCCTCGACAAATCAGCTATATCGTTAGCGGAGAAACCTACCAATCGTCGCAAATACCAAGTTTTTTGAAAGAAGTTCAAACATACTTAGACCCGTCGAGTCTAGAAGTGGCTTGGGAATTGTTAGTGGAAGATGGGGAAACAGTTACGCCGAAAGAGATGGCGAATTTATTGTTTTCCGAAACCCTACCGACCCAGTGTTATGCGGCTCACTGCTTGCTCTCGGATGATAAAATGTACTTCAAGCAGAAGGGTGAAGCCTACGAACCGCGCACATCCACCCAGGTAGCCGATCGCAAACACCAATTAGAAGTAGAAGCCCTCAAAGCCAGAGGACAGCAAGAATTTTTAGAACGAGTTGAACAAGCACTTCAAGGTAATAATGTCGAGTGGCAACGTCACGATCGCCACCGGATTGAAGCGCTGGAAAAATATGCCGCTTTACTTGCCGACATTGGCAAACCAGGCGTAAATTATGACTCCCTGTCGCGAGCCTATCCACCTCCGGCAACCGTATTGGAAACGATGAACATGTTATCGCGTCCAGCTACTCCCCAAGGCGCGTTTCAACTTTTAGTAGATTTAGGAATATGGAGTGCTAATGAAAACCTATTTTTACGTCGTTCCTCAATTCCCGTGCAATTTCCTAGTAAGGTGGTAGAAGTGGCGCAGCAGCGTTTGGAGTCCAATCCTCCCGATTTAGATACAAATCGTCTCGACCTCATACACCTCAAGGTGTACACAATCGATGATGAAAGTACAACCGAAATTGACGACGGTTTGAGTTGGGAAAAATTACCTGACGGACGCGATCGCCTGTGGGTGCATATTGCTGACCCAACACGCTGGCTGATGCCAGAAGATGAGTTAGATTTAGATGCTAGAAAACGTGGCAGTACAGTATATTTACCGACGGGTATGATACCCATGTTCCCTGAAGTCCTCGCAACTGGACCAATGAGCCTAGTTCAGGGAAAAGTTTGTTATTCTTTAAGTTTTGGTATTATTTTAGACGGGAATGGAGCCGTTACCGATTACAGCATCCACGCCAGTTTGATTAAGCCAACATACCGTCTGACATACGAAGATGTGGATGAAATGTTGGAATTAGGGGTGGAAGCAGAACCGGAAATAGCTGCGATCGCCAATTGGGCAGAAAAACGCAAGTCTTGGCGCTACGCCCAAGGGGCAATTAGTATCAACATGCCGGAAGCGATGATTAAAGTCAAAGGCGATGAAATCAGTATTGACTTATTACAGGATTCGCGATCGCGCCAACTAGTTGCGGAAATGATGATTGTGGCTGGTGAAGTTGCCGCCCGTTATGGTAAAGAAAATAACATTCCCCTACCATTTCGCGGACAACCGCAGCCGGAATTACCTCCGGAAGAGGAGTTAATTTTGTTACCTGCGGGGTTTGTGCGTGCCTGTGCCATGCGTCGCTGTATGCCCAAGAGCGAAATGAGCATTACACCTGTTCGCCATGCTGGTTTGGGTTTGGATACCTATACACAAGCAACATCACCAATTCGTCGTTACAGCGATTTACTCACACATTTTCAGTTGAAAGCACATTTACGCGGTGAGGTTTTACCTTTCTCCGCCGAACAACTGAAAGAGGTAATGATGACTGTCACAAGTGTGACTCAAGAAGTGACAATGGTGGAACGGCAAACTAACCGTTATTGGGCACTGGAGTATTTACGTCGCCATAATGATGAAATTTGGGAAGCAACTGTATTGATGTGGTTACGGGAAGATAGCGGTTTAGCACTGATTTTAATTGAAGATTTGGGTTTGCAGTTACCAATGTTCTTCAAACGTGATGTGAATTTAGGTGATGAGATATTAATTAAAGTGAGTATTTCCGATCCGCAAAAAGATGTAATCCAGTTCCAAGAAATTATTTATCAAGAAGCGCAAAGTACGGCAAATTAAAATTGAGGTTGAACTCATAAATTGTCACAAGTAGGGCGAGCAAAATACTCACCCCGAAAGTGACTCGATATAGTTTGCCTCAGAGAAAGCTGAAGTCCTGAGTAATTAATACTCAGTACCTCCAACAATCAAAATGAAATTTACTCAGCCCAAACAATTAATCTCGGTTCATATGGACTCGATAAGTATGGGTGTTTTGGTAAAACCCGCAAAGATAATCCTTGCAAGCCAGAAGCATTGTATACAATTTCGGCAGTGTAGTTACTTAGTCCATGTTCACTACCTTGGCATTTCATCACCACGGGTGCGCCATTAACAATTTCACCATTAGCATCGATCGCACCTTGGTACAATTCAACTTGTACATCATTTTCACTCAAGTGGGCTAAATCAATTTTGGCGGAGACGGTGACATTCTGGTTGACTAAAATATCAGTGCCAGAGGAAATCTGAACATCTTTGATTTTGATGTTGTACCACTTATCGCAGAGTTGGGTTTTCCACTCTGCCAGTTCTTTGGCGGGGATATAGTTGTCAGCAGTCAGGGTATGGTATCTATCACTAGCGTGGAAATAAGCTCGTTGTGCATATTCTCCCACCATCCGCGCAGTATTGAAGAAAGGACAATTTAAACGAATGGCATCTTTCATTTTCGCCACCCAATGTCTTGGCAAACCATCGACATCGCGATCGTAAAATAATGGTACGACTTCCTTCTCCAGTAAATCGTACAATGCATTCGCCTCAATTTCGTCTTGATATGTGGGGTCATCATACATTTCCCCATGTCCAATCGCCCAACCTGTACGCACGTAGTCAGCTTCATCCCACCAACCATCAAGCACACTTAAATTAGGCAAGCCATTCATTGCTGCCTTCATGCCGCTAGTTCCCGATGCTTCGCGAGGACGACGGGGTGTATTTAACCAGATGTCGCACCCGGAAACCATTAACCGGGAAATATAAATATCGTAATTGGGGACAAAAACAATTTGTTTTTCTAAGCCTTCTTCACGAATAAAGTGGTTAATGTCGCGAATTAATTCTTTACCGGGAATATCTTTGGGATGTGCTTTCCCAGCAATCACAAATTGTACCTTACGGTCTTTGTTCGCCAATAAAATCTTTCTAATACGTTCAACATCGCGCATCCACAATGTCGCCCGCTTGTAGGTGGCAAAACGACGGGCAAAACCAATTGTAAATACATTGGGATCAAGAACTTCCCGTGCTTGAGCGATTTCTGAGGGTGAACCGCCTCTCTCACGCAAATGCTTCACCAGGCGATCGCGCACGTACAGTATCATATCTAACCGACAGCGTTCGTGATTCCGCCATAATTCTTCATCAGGGATTGCGTCCATCCGTTCCCATAAGGGGCTATCAGGTGCAGCCGATGACCAATTTGGACCGAGATAGCGATCGTATAATTCCTGTGTAGATTTAGCTACACAACTCCGAGCATGAACGCCGTTGGTAATTGCCCCAATTGGGACTTCGGTGACAGGGACATTTTGCCACAAGCCCTTGAACATTTGCCGCGACACAACCCCATGGAGTTGAGCCACACCATTGGAGAATGTCGCCATTTTCAAAGCTAGCACCGCCATACTAAAGGGTGCTGACAAATCCCCAGTATTTTCGCGACCTAATCCTAAAAATTCCTCCTTATTCATACCAAACACATCTGCGTAGTACCCCAGGTAATGCAGCATTTTGTCTGGCGAAAATAAGTCAATCCCGGCGGGTACGGGGGTATGAGTAGTAAAGATATTTGAGGAAAGCACAACTTGTTTGGCAGTGGCAAAACTCAAGCCCTGCTCTTGAATTAACATGCGGATGCGTTCTAAGGCTGAAAACGCTGCGTGACCTTCATTCATATGGTACGCCGTGACGTTGTAACCCAACGCTTTCAACATCCGTACACCACCAATACCCAACATGATTTCTTGGTGGATACGCATATCGATATCGCCGCCATACAGTTGGTCGGTAATATCATGGTCGTAGGGATTGTTGGGTTCAATGTTGGTATCAAGCATATACAATGGCACACAACCCACCTGGACGCGCCATACACGGGCGTATACCTTTCTTCCCGGATAATCTACCTCAATTCGCAATTCCGAACCATCTGGGTTACGTTCGAGGTGCAAGGGCATATTGTAAAAATCATTGATGGGGTAGCGTTCCTGTTGCCAACCATCGACGTTGAGATATTGTGCAAAATACCCTTGTTGATAAAGTAAACCCACACCAACTAACGGCAAACCTAAGTCACTGGCTGATTTGAGATGATCACCAGCAAGAACGCCTAAACCGCCAGAATATATGGGCAGACAGTCTGCCAACCCAAATTCAGCCGAAAAGTAAGCGTAACATTCCTTGGGCTTACCTGCACGCTGTTTTTTATGCCAGGTACGTTCTTTGAGGTAATCTTCTAACTGCTGTGCGACTCGATCCATTTGCGCTAAAAAGCCATCATCTTCGACAACTTCCGTCAAACGAGTTTGGCTAATAGTACCCAGCATCAGAACTGGGTTGTGGCGACTAGATTCCCACAAATCGGGGTCTAAACGGCGAAATAAATCTTTTGCCTCGACATTCCAATCCCATTGCAAATTATAGGCAATTTGGCGCAAGGGTTCTAGTCGAGGGGGAAGCGAGGGAGATACGTTAAAAGTGCGAATTGGCTGCATAAGATTGGAAGCTCCAATTAAGAGCGAAGGAAAGCCACAAAAAATAACTCTATGGGTATTGTTCCCTTTCTTTTACCAATGTTGCCAATTATTTATACTCTCTTTGTGAGTTTATCTTGACTTAATGAAGTTATGTAAACAAAAGGATATTGTAATGCTGGCGTAAGGGTTAAAAGAGGTTGCAATTTGTGATTTTGAGTATATTTCAGGTATTTTTATCGTAAAAATTAATGATTTAGTCGGAATTAATCGTCAAAATAGCTCAAAATTCACCAGCATTAAATTTTTGTTAATTTTTTTAAGGAATTGTAGTCTTTAAGATTTGTAATGTGATTAGATTTTAAGGTTTGAAGAGAATTGTCAGTATTGTTCTTGTTGGATGGATAGATAACAACTCAGTATTAATTGGGTTGAGTCAGAGCAGTTCATAGGGAGATATAAATGTCTTGGCTTTATTTGTTCATCGCAATTGCCTGTGAAATATTTGGGACAACTTGCTTAAAGTTAGCAAATGGTTTGACAGAGAAAGTTTATATAATTGGCGCAGCTATTGGTTATCCTCTAGCTTTTTTATTCTTTGGATTGTCCCTCAAAAATATTGAAGTCAGTCTTGGCTATGCGGTTTGGTCTGGGGTTGGAATCATTGGTACATCGATATTAGGAACTATCCTCTTTAGAGAAAGTATAAATCCCACCAAAGCATTTTTTATCGGCTTAATATTTGTGGGTGTAATCGGAATAAACTTAAATAAATACTAAATGAATAGTAATAAATAATCAAACATTAGGATAAATGTAAATGACTAATTCTACCGATATCGAAATCAAAATGTATGAAGCCTATGATGCTGGCTATCAAGTGTTCTTAGAAAAATGGCAGGTTAATCGTCAAGTGGGAATTGATTTGATGCAACAGAACCTCAAGCCACAAGGTACACAAGTAGCTGTGTTAAGTATAGGCTCTGGACCAGGTGATTTTGATATAGAGGTAATCAAATCTCTCAAGCAACATCTCGCAGACAAATTATCCCTCAAGTATGTTGCTGTGGAACCAAATCATATACATCGCCATCGCTATGAGCAAAGAATTAATAATCCAGAGTTTGCGGATGTTGAGAAGGAAATTCATGCCGACAAAATCGAAGATTTTCAAACAAATGACAAGTTCGATGTTATTCACTATACCCATTGTTTATATCACATGCCAGGTTCCGAGAAGTTAATTGTGCAACGTGGAATAGAAATGCTCAAAGATGATGGCTTTCTCATTATCACTCTTGATACTAATAAAGCGGTAATATTTGAAACGATGTTCAAATATGCTGCTCTGACGGGACAAGGATTCGCAGAAATGCTGCAAATGGAGGAGATGCAGGCAATAATTGACGAAATTAAGCTTCCGTATAAGGTGGTTCATTATCCAGAATACCTTGATGTTCAACTTTGTTTTGAGAAGGATTCTGTGAAGGGAAAAGCACTGATGGATTTCTTTTGTCAGGCTGATTCTAGTTTACTTTCCTATACACAAAGGGAAGAAATTTTAAATATATTGTCATCCAATATCAAGGAAAATAATGGATGCAAAATGGTTCCCTTACCGGCTGCGACAATGATAATTTATAAGAATAAAATCAACAATTAGTATAATATATAAATCATGTTTGATTGTTGTTGGCGTAGCCCGTGCTTTGCACTTACAAAATTTCGTATTGTAGGGTGTGTTAGAATGGAGTTTGTAACGCATACAATCCCCGCGAATGGTACGTTACGCTGTCGCTAACGTACCCTACGTATATTTTTAATAATCAAATCTGACTCCTATATATAGCATTTCCTAAACTACTGAGACGTACCTAAATCTTTTTCAATCGTTATCGAAACATTCACTAGGTGCTGAAAATCATATCGCGCTATAACCCTGTTTTATCTTAGTTTAATTTGACGCGCACTGTGACAGGAGTTCCTGAGTTAATCTGCGATTTATGATTTGTCCAAATGTTTGTTTCTAGTGAAATTTTTACAGATGGTTGAGACGGAGTTAATGCAGATGTCGATACTGGTGGATGAATACCTTGAACTTTGCCTGTAAATGTTTGATTTGAGAGTTGCGAAATTTTAATCTTTACTTTTTGTCCAGGTTTAATTTTTTGTAATTGTTCTCCTGCAAACGTTGCTGCAATCCAAGGTTTTTCAGGTATTACTGACATTAAAGTTTGCCCCGATTGAACTTTCTGCCCGGTTTGCACCCGCTTAATATTTACTTGTCCATTAGTGGGAGCAGTAATTTTGGTGTAATAGAGTTGATATTGTACGGTTTTGAGTTGCTGCTGAATCACAGAGATAGAATTTTGGATTAGGTTATAGCGCTGTTTACTGATGTCATATGCGTATCTATTATTTTCACCTTCAGCTAGTAAGAGAAGCAATTTTTTTTGTGAGTATAGCTGGGTGATGCGTTTTTCTTGCGATTCTTTTTGTGCTATTAATTTTTTTTGTTGGGCTAACTTAGCATTAAAGTCTGATAAATCAATTTTTTGGGGATTATTTGTGTTGACTGAATGAGAATCTTGAAAATTTGAATTTTGGAGATTTTTGTTCGCTTGTTGTTGATGATTCTGGATATTCTGTTTTGTCAACTTAATTTCTGTTTCTAAAGAATTTAGGCTGGTTTGAATTTTAGTGAGAATTCCCCGGGTAATCTTTTCCTGATTATCGAGAAAATTGAGTTGAGTTTGGATTAATTTTGTTTGCGATCGCTTGACTTTTGCATCAAGGTTATTTCGCTGTAATTTCAAAGTATTATACTTGACTGTAATATTTTCTAATTTTTTTGGTGAAAGAAATCCCTTGGCTTGGAGTTTCAGCAAGCGATCGCGCTCTAATTCTGCTTTAATTAATTTAGGTTCTAAATGCCGTAACTGAGTTCGAGTCACATTTAGATTATTTCGTGCTTGCACAACAGTGGTGTCTGTCGTTTTTAATGGCTGTAATGATTTTTTCTGAGTCGTAATCTTTGCTTTTGCCGAATTGAGATTTTTTGCCGCCGCCTTTGCCTGTTCTTGAACAACTCCTAAAGAAGCTTGTACATACTCAAGTTTTGCTTTATATTCTTTAGGGTTAAGCTTGACTAACACTGTTCCTTTTTTGACATTTTGATTTTCTTTCGCAGTCACGTTTGCGACTTGTCCAGGAACACGAGCATTAACAGGCAAAATATCACTAGTAATGTAAGCTTGATTCGTTTCCTCATATTCTTGCAGGTAAAGCCAGCGATTAACACCTGCGATAAGAACAGCTACAGTCCCGACAGTCAAGCATCCCCAAAGCCAAGGTTTATGGGTTTTCGGATATACCAAAGGTGTCAGTAATGGCGAAGGCTCTTTAGCCCTCACAAAAATATCGCCTCCTGTTTCCAGAACTATTTGAGAACTACTGTTATTGGCTTCTACTGGTTGAGGCTTGTCTGAAGAATCCGAGTATTTCATTTTCACACCTGGTATCAGAGGTTAAAACGCAATTTGACTTAACGGCAAGATGCAGAACACTGGCAAAATCAAAGAAAAATCACAAATTCAAGGATTTTAGTTCAGCAAATTTAGGTTTTTACCTGGGGTATTACTATTAATACCTCTACCAGAAAATGGGCATTAATCAACTTAAAATCAGGTGTAATTATTTTTTTACAGCCAATAAAAAATAAATAAATTTTTCCAGAATCAAATAAATCTAATTTTGATACATCGCTAGTCGCTTTTGTAAACTGTGAACTTGAGTATCGGTGTATTGAACTACGGGATTTTGCGGTGTGTATTGCTGGCTGAGGCGATTTTTGGCAACTTTAAGCTCTGCTATTTCTGTTTGTAGCGATCGCATGATAGCCTCATTTAATACTACTTGAGAATTACGCGGTTGTAGTTGGCTGTGACGCAATCGCAAACTTCGGATTTGTGCTTCTACTATTTGCACTTCTGGATATTCGGTGATGTACATTGCACTTAGCAAAGCAACATCAATTTCCAGCTTGACGACTTTTGCTTTGATTGCATCTGCTACCAAGCGGTTAACATGGGCATGATTTTCACGAGCTTTAGTAATTTTGTCCCGCAAGGAATGGATTTTGTTCTCAATCTTGTGAATAGCGCCTGCATCTGATGTCAATTTGGCATCGAGCATCCCTCGCGCAATTTCTAAGTCAGCAAGCTCTTCTGTTAGGGTATCCACTGAACTACTAGAAGTTTTAGCCGCATTTTTAATACTTCGCTGTATTGCCATAATTGACTCCCTGGCGTAAGTAGGTTGCACTAAAATGAAGGCTGGAAGGGTGACAGCCGTGAGAGTTGTAAATGCTAAAGCAATTATCGTAGTCTGAAGTTGGGTATAGGATTTACTGTGACGATAGCGTTGTATCGCCCCTGCTGGCGAACTTACTAGCGCCAAGGATTTATCATTTAGCATATTTACAGCTAGGAGTTTATCTAAAAATTCAATAACTACCCTAACAGCCTACAAAAGATTTTGGGGCGATTCAGGCTAAATCCAGATGACGGAGAGAATTAATGAGAATTAAATCAATTTTGCCTATAATGCTGACGAGGAGATAGGAATAGTCTGTAATTCTGAAGTGATTAACCGGACTTAACTTAATTACCTCTTGCCAATACTATTTTGAAAAGCAGAACGCTCTGTCATTCGTTTCATATAATTCAACACAGCAGGGTATGGGCTTAAATCCAGTTTTAGCATTAAGGGTATGTAACAGAGCAATGAACCAACAGCTACGTCAGCGACACTAAACTCATCAGCCACTAAATAAGATTGCTGTTCGAGAATACTATTTAATGCTGATAGTAAACGTGGCATTTCCCGTTCTCGATTTGCTTCTACAAAAATTCCTGGTCCCAGGGTAGCATTAGCAAATATAATCCATTGGTTGAGTTCGGCACGTTGGGCAAGTGAAAGTGGAGTTTTCGCATATTTTTCTGCCAGATACATTAAAATTGCGCCCGACTCCCACAAATGGAAGCCATCATCCTCAACAATTGCCGGGACTTTGGCAAACGGGTTTATTTGCAAAAATGCATCTTGACGATGTTATCCAGCTTGCATATCCAACATGATAAACTCATAGGCGATCGCAAGTTCTTCAAGATACCATTTCACAATCGCAGCCCGACTAAATGCACCACCATAAAGTTTGAGCATAGGGTTTAAAGGTAAGAGTAGGGGAATTCCCAAGACGCGGGGATATAAAGGCGAAGAAGAAAGAGATTTCTCCCATTCTCCTACTCAGCTATTTTAAAGAATTTTATGTGTATTTGGATGTTGCTTAATATTGTCGTCTTTGGTGACGACTCGTGCCGGATTCAGTATCCGCTTGCGTTCGGTAGAATATTTGAAATCGTTGTAGGTTGAACCTTGAGGAATTAACGATTTGGCAATATCCCGTCGTTTGTAGGTACGAGCGGCAGCGAAAATTCGTTGTTCAAATTCATCACTAAATTGGGCATTTTCGGGAAATCCAGCCGGGATTTGCCAGCTATCACCATGCAAAACACTACCTAAGGTGGTTCCTAATGCCAATTTATACGAAGTCGGTATCCCTTTCATCAACGCTTCTAACGCCGCCGAAGGGATGGGTTCGATAACTTCAACACTTGTCACTTCGCCATCTTCTTTGACAAAGCAGGTTGCTAAACCCAAGACAACATAATCTTCTGTCGTTAAATCGGGAGCATTATGGTAAGACGTTAAAACTGTCATAAGTAAACTTTATGAAAATTTTATAAACAATAAGAAACTATTTAGCCTGAAATAGGGACTAGAAACTCGGTAATGGGAACAATAACATCAACGGGCTGAAAACCTAATTTTTTAACCTTGATTAAGTTTTCGTCTCTTACCTCTGTGTACATCGGTATTTTTCAGTCTGGAATGCATTTTATCAGTTGTGAACCCTCACTACTGGATTAGTCAGACAAATTTACGTTCACTTTTCGGGAATAAGACTTGGGGATGAAGTATCTATTAATAGATTTGAGCATTAATTGATTAGGACAAAGAATTGTAAAGTTACTGTTCTCACAGTCCGAACTCATTGCCAAGCTTCCGCCCAAACTATCTAAAACAAGTTTTTGAGCTAACCAGGGGCAAAGTGAATCCCAACACTATCAACCAATAAATCTCACACAGCAACAATAACCAACCGCAGGCAGGAAGATATGAACAGTCACACATTTTTAGCATTTGGCGACGAGCAGCACTACTCGAAGAAGTTTTTAGCAAAATCGACTTCTACATTTAATGCTCAATATCAAGACGCTAACAATAGCGACAGTTGCGCTGCGGGAGATAGTTATTTGCGTAGTTGTGCATTAAAATTGGCTAGACAAGGTGATTATCATGAAGCGATCGCACTTTTGAGTCAGCTAATTGAGCGTCACCCTGGGAATGCAGCTAACTATAATAATCGCGGATTGATTTATTTTCAATATGGTGATTGGGAAAAGGCGTTGACTGATTATAATACAGCGATCGCACTCAATCCTAAGTTAGAAAGTGCCTACAATAACCGTGCCAATTACTATGCTGCCTGTGGTGAGTTAGAAGCAGCAGTAAACGATTACGATGAAGCCTTAGATTTAAATCCCACCTACACCAGAGCCTGGATTAATCGCGGCATTACATTGCGAGATTTGGGACAATATGAGGAAGCCCTAGATAATTTTGAGATTGCTCTCCTATTTGAGCAATATGAAGGACATATAATTGCCGAACGTGGTAGAACATATCATGTCTGGGGTGATTGGAATTGCGCTGTCGCCGACTATCGCCGTGCTTTAGCTTTGTTACCCATGTCAGCCAATAGTCATGATGGTACAGGTTTAAAATTGCGATCGCAAGTTGAAAACTGGCTGGGTGAGTTGCTTTGCTCCTAGTCTCTGATTGCCAGTTGTCGAATCAAGAAATACTCATTACCAAATCCATGAAGTTATGATTCCTGGACATTCTCTGGAATGAGAAAAAATCCTAATTTCTCTACAAACTCTTGCCTCATATAGTCTTAACTTGACTAGCAGTGCCGCATGACAATCTACTCAACCAGTGCTGGGAATCCTCTCAATTTCCGCATAACCACTAAAAACTAAGGTTTTACCTTCAGTCTCCAAGCGATTGAGTCGCATTTTGACTCCATCTAAGTCAAAACGGTCTAAATCTATCATATTGTCTAATATATCTACTAATGCCATGCTCAAAGTCCGCGACATATCCCTTTGAGACTCTGGCACCATTTCCAGTTCGACTTGTGGATTTTGAAACGAAACCCGTCGTCGCTTCTCAATCCCAATACTAACAGTCATATTCATCGGCACGGGTTCACCATCATTCAAATCAGCATTCGCCATTAACTTCAAGCGGTTTTCTGGCAACAACTCCACTTGAATATCGGTAAACGAAACAGGTTGTCCTCCTGATAATTCAGCTAATTGCGGCAACTCCAGATTCATCAACCGCTTTTGCACTAATTCTGCACCAAATGAGCGATTAATACCCTCTTCGGATAAAATAACTTTGGCGATCGCTTGTGTTGCTTGCTTAAGTTGCAATTTCCCACTCAACACCGAACTAAAATCGATCGAAACCGCATCGGTTTCAAAAGACATTTCCTCAATTGCAAAATCTTTGCGAATCAACAAACCGTTTCCGCTCATCTTGAAGCTGTCAATACTACCTTGTAAGAGCTTGCTTGAAGGAAAACAGCGTACAGCTACTTCGACTGACTCGCTTTTTGTGAACAAGTGACGAATCGTTTGGCTCGCCACTGTATTGAGCATCTGCTCTCCCCAGTCAGTGCCTTTTGCATCGCCTTTTGCTTGTGTGAAACCAGTAAGTCCGCCGAACATGTATGTTTGGTGTTTTATAGTTATATGTCTGTTTGTAACAAAATGTGACAAATACAGCAAGCAGTAATTTGACCTATTGCCTATTGCCTTTTAATAGGCTAACAGTTTCCAGCCTTGAATTACCGTTGTGACTGCTATGTGATATTGGCAAAACAAATCAGGCTCATCAGAAATTCTGTATGTAGAGGAATTCTCCTCCCAGGCACTATCAGATGGATTTGAGGAGAATTATAAAGAAATTATTAAATAATCAAGATTCCTTCTAGTTAGATGCGAGTCTAATATATAAGATTAACAAATCCGAATTCAAACGGGGTCAGCAAATATAAAGACCCTGAATACCTAGGTAAAGCGTCGCCCTCAGTTTATAAAGGGGGAAGGCGCTTTATTTTAGGATGAATCAAGAATGAACACCATCAAAAATCAAACTAGATTCCCATATCAGAAATCATAACCACTTGAAAATCGATTAAAAGGCTTTTTTTTCTAATGACTTGCTTGCAGTTACTCTCAGAATTCATTGCATTTAAATTTCCTTGGTGGGGAGTTTGCCATATAACTTTTAAGCATGAAATCAAGACTGTTTATATATATAATGAAAACCCAAATAAAAGGGCGATAATACTGCGAGATGCGCGAGAAATTGCTCGTTTAGATATAGGTGTTGATCAATTTGTAATTGTGCAGCCAGGTTACTCTGAAATTATGATTCCAATGATTGCAAATAAGGATTTCAAGAATTAGCAACAATCAGCCAAAATTCAGGAGTTAGAAGATAAAATTGCCAATCTCCTGGTAAGGAGAACCAGGAGCATTCAATAAAATTTTGATCAACATCAATGATTACAAACGCTGCAAGAGAGTTAATCCATGGGTATCAGTACCACAGGTAGCATACAAACCATATTCGTTAGCCAGGATTTGGACTTGCTCTGTTTCCCGAATGCTGGGTTTCCAAGGACTCGGATTATTGTAAGCATAAAAAGCTTCAGTTCCATCAATACCTAGCTCTGCTGCTGCTGGAATTAAATCAAAGTGGGATTTTCTATATCTAGCTGGGTGTGCCAGTACCGCAATTCCTCCGGCTGCATGGATTGCAGCTATTACATTCGCAGCTTCATAATCTGCTCCCGTCACAATTCGTCGTTGGATATAGGGTTTAATACTTGAGTGTTCGATATTGAAGGCATAAGCCAAAATGTGAACTTCAACATCCAACAAGCTCGCATTAATTTCCACTCCACTCCAGAGATGGGGTGTGCTGACACCTGGATTGCTCCAGCGAAAATTCTCCAGCCAAGCTTGTGCTGCTTGGAAACCACTGATACTGTGATGATCAGTGATTGCCAATCCTGTTAAACCAAATGTAATCGCTTGTTCCATTAATGTATGTGGCTGCAATCTCCCATCCGAGTGAACGGTATGCATGTGAAAGTTAAAATGCATGGGACAACTTTGGGCATTTATACCTAAAAATACTTCTTGTAAAAGTTCTTTAGTCGCAATAGTGTGAGCAAAATTTACAGTCATAGCCTCTTGTCTTTAGATTCAATTTTTAATAATTGATAGCCGTGTTATGTAACAGAGCTACTGACAGCACCGTCAATGAGTGTTGTCAGTTATTTTTTGGTCATCGTTAGCGAAAGTTTTCGATATGTTAAGACTACGTTAGCAAATTAAAAGCAAACCAGTCATGAGTATTTTCGATTGGAGATATCAAATAAAGTAGAAATTATAACTTCAGGTAATCCGTTAAAGCCGTAAGTCAAGCTTTGATAACTTATTGGCGAATTCGGCAATCTTCTACTTACGTTAAATCCACTCACCAAGGTAACGTAAACCTGATTCACCTTCGTGTATATACTGTATATTCAATCTTTTTTCGACTCACGAGCAAATATTTTCGTCTCTAATCTATTCTTGAACTCTAATAGTTCGTTAGGGCAGAAAAGAAAAAATAAAATTTCCGCAGGAAGGTATACTTCAACTGTTCTTGTATAAAATGTAGTAACTTTTAAGTCGGTAATCCAATTAATTCGCCAGAACCAGAAATGACTTCACCGATCGCAAATGCCATAATATTGTGGGATTCTAAAAAACTAATTGCTTGAGATACTTGTGTGGGTGGAACTAAAATAACAAATCCAATCCCCATATTAAAAGTATTGTACATAGCTGTGGGACTGACTCCTCCGGTTTCTGCTAACCATTGGAATAGGGGGGGAATTGACAAGTGTTGGGACTCAATTTGAATTGCTTGACCTTTGCCCAAACATCGCGGTAGGTTCTCAGGTAAACCCCCACCAGTAATATGTGCCATTCCGTGAATATCCAAGCCTGATTTTTGGGCGGCGAGTATGGGTTTGACGTAGATTTTTGTCGGGGTAAGGAAGGTTTCGGCGAGGGTTTTTCCATCAAGTAAATTGGGCGTATCTTCCCAATCCAAGCCATGATCGTCAATAATTTTGCGTACCAAACTGTAGCCATTACTATGAACGCCTGTACTAGGAAGTGCGATCGCAATATCTCCAATTTGTACCTGGGAAGTATCAAGCATCTGGCTTTTCTCAACAATCCCCACACAAAAACCCGCCAAGTCATATTCACCCATTTGGTAAAATCCTGGCATTTCCGCAGTTTCACCACCCAATAAAGCACAACCAGCCTGCTTACACCCAAGGGCAATACCCGCGACTACCTGGGTTAACTGTTCTCGTTCTAACTTCCCTGTCGCCACATAATCCAAAAAAAACAACGGTTCTGCACCAGATGTCAGGACATCATTAACGCACATTGCCACCAAATCAATGCCCACAGTATCGTGACGTTGGAGAGAATGGGCAATTTTTAGCTTTGTGCCGACACCATCAGTACCCGATACTAAAACAGGTTCTTTGTAACCAGTTGGTAATTGAAAACAACCACCAAAGCCACCTAAACCACCAAGAACCTCCGGTCGAAAGGTACTGTGAACTAAACTACGAATATCATTTACAAAAGCCCGACCAGCTTCGACATCAACCCCAGCCTCGCGATAATCCATTCGTCAAAACACCGCCAATCATTCCAGCATCATACTAGGCTACCATGAAAGAGAGACGAAGAAGGTCAGAAGAACTGGGATGTGAGGGTAAAGTGTATAACCGGCTATAAATTAAAATTCCTGAATGTGACTTTTTCTTAAATATTTTGGCAAAAGACAAATAGATTGATAGACTCACCAAAGTAGAAGGGCAAGTTATAATTTTCTAGCGGACAAGTATTGTAAATAATTATGACTAGCCCTTTTGTACAAGCATTTTTCGTTGGTAGAGCTGTTGCTGAAGTTTTGAGCGATCGTCTAGAACACGCTGTCACCGATGTATTGAGTGAACTCGGCAAATTTGATGCTGAGGCTCGCGAGCAGATGCGCCAGTTTACAGATGAAGTGATTGAACGTGCGAACCGAGCCTCTGAAGCAGCAGGTGCTGGTGTGGGCATGTCTGATGTGGGAACTGGTTCAGAATCGGTTGATACGCAAGCGACAATTGATGATTTGCGTGCGGAAATAGCCACATTACGGGCAGAAATGCAGCGTTATCGCACTAGTGCAAGTTAGTCATTGGGCATTGGTAATTTGCTAAAGTCCCATGACAGACAGCCATTAACCAATAACAAATAACAATTAATTTAAAGTGACTTTTTTTTCCGGTGACTCAATTAAAAAATCAACGGTACGCAAAACATATGGAAAAAGGTTATTCAGATAAGGCATACCGTTGGAACCGTGACAACTATTCTAGTAAGCGGCGTTTTATTGATATTTGGTCGTTTGTGTTGACGTTGATGTACCGGCTTTGGCTGTATAACAAATCCTGGAGTTATCCAGGAGGAATCACAGAGATAAAGCAAGCAGCACGTCGGAAAACCCTGGCTATCTGGATTCGCAACACGCTACTCGATTTAGGACCGACTTTTATTAAGGTTGGACAATTGTTTTCGACTCGTGCTGATATTTTCCCGATTGAGTATGTTGAGGAACTGTCAAAATTACAAGACAGAGTTCCTGCCTTTAGTTACCTACAAGTCGAGGCAACGGTTGAGAAGGAATTAGGTAAAAAAATTCCCGATTTATTTCACAGTTTTGAACCCGTACCCTTAGCTGCTGCTAGCCTAGGGCAAGTTCACAAAGCGGTGTTGCATTCTGGGGAAGCTGTTGTCATTAAAGTACAGCGTCCCGGCTTGAAAAAGTTATTTGAAATCGATTTACAAATTCTCAAAGGTATCGCTCATTACTTCCAGAGACACCCAAAATGGGGCAGAGGACGTGACTGGATTGGCATCTATGAAGAATGCTGTAAGATTCTCTGGGAAGAAATCGATTATTTGAGTGAAGGACGTAATGCTGACGCTTTCCGGCGTAATTTCCGTGGCTATGATTGGGTAAAAGTGCCTCGCGTGTACTGGCGTTACGCCTCTTCACGAGTATTGACTTTAGAATATCTTCCAGGTATTAAAATTAGCCAGTATGAAGCCTTGGAAGCGGCTGGCTTAGACCGGAAATTACTGGCACGTCAAGGTGCTCAAGCTTACCTACTTCAGCTTTTAGACAATGGTTTTTTTCATGCCGATCCTCACCCCGGTAATATTGCCGTGAGTCCCGACGGGGCATTAATTTTTTATGATTTTGGCATGATGGGGCGGATTAAGTCGAACGTCCGTGAAGGTTTAATGGAAACCCTGTTTGGGATTGCTTCTAAAGATGGCGATCGCGTAGTTGAGTCATTGATTAATTTAGGCGCAATATCTCCGACTGAGGATATGGGACCAGTACGTCGCTCCGTTCAGTACATGCTCGACAACTTCATGGATAAGCCATTTGAAAATCAGTCGGTTGCTGCCATTAGTGACGACTTGTACGAAATAGCTTATAATCAGCCATTTAGATTTCCCGCTACTTTCACCTTTGTCATGCGTGCTTTCTCAACGCTAGAGGGTGTCGGTAAAGGGTTAGACCCTGAATTTAACTTTATGGAAGTTGCCAAACCTTATGCAATGCAGCTTATGAGCAATATGAATGGTTCTGAGGGCAATAGCCTGCTAAACGAACTCAGTCGCCAAGCTGTTCAAGTTAGTTCTACCGCACTAGGACTACCCCGCCGGCTCGAAGATACCCTTGACAAGCTCGAACGTGGTGATGTGAGGATGCGTGTGCGTGCTATTGAAACCGAGCGTTTATTACGTAGGCAAAGTAATATTCAACTCACCACTACTTATGCGGTGATTATCGGTACTTTTACCCTTTCTGCCTCGATTTTATTGGTTAAAGATTATATATGGTTGGCTATACCTGTAGCTATAATTGCTGCATTTGTATCGTGGCTACTAATTAGAACACTTTTGCGTCTCGATCGTTATGACAGAATGTATTAAAAAATACTTGTAGAAAAATAGACATTTATGAAAATAAACTTTATCGGTGCTAGTGACCCCGGTTTAATTCGTTTTAGCAATCAGGATGCTTTTTATACCGACCCAGAGGGAAGATTTTTTATTGTTGCTGATGGTATGGGTGGTCATGCGGGAGGTGAAGAAGCTAGTCGTATTGCTACTCAAGAAATTCAATCTTACTTAGGGGCGAATTGGAATTCTACCATCCCTTCACAGAAGTTACTTGAGGAAGCGCTTTTGCAAGCGAATGAGGCAATTATTCGCGATCAGCAAAATCATCCCGAACGTTCGGATATGGGAACAACAGCTGTGGTAGTGCTTTTTCGCGAAAATTCTCCATTATGCGCTCATGTTGGGGATTCCCGGTTATACCGATGGCGCAACTCCCAACTCGATCAAATTACCGAAGACCATACTTGGGTAGCACGTGCCCTGAAAGTTGGCGATATTTCACCCGATGAGGCTCGAATTCATCCCTTCCGGCATGTGCTTTCGCGTTGTTTAGGACGTGAAGATTTACAGCATGTTGACATTCAACCCCTCGATATCCAACAGGGCGATCGCTTATTATTATGCAGCGATGGCTTGACGGAAGAGTTGGTAGACGAGAAAATCGCCGCCTATATGCAAGATACTTCGATGCTTGACAAAGCCTCGATTGCACTCATTGAAGCTGCCAAAGAACACGGCGGACATGATAATATTACCGTCGTATTAGTGGCGATCGACAATTAATTTTGGTTATTGATTATTGGTTATTGGCTATTACTTATTTACTGACAGTTAAAAATCCATTAACCTAGTTAATTTTGTTCATTCCGAGCATTTTTAATTAATACAAATTGATACAAATACATTAACCTCCAAATCAACATACTGTTTGGAGGTTAATTTGAAGCTTGAGTCAGGTTGACAAACTCTAATTCATGTGCTAGTACAAATAGAATAGGCAATTACGACATCAAGTAATGCACAATAATCTCTCACAACATATAGGAGGTAAAGTCGGTCTGCAAAGACTAAATTATTCTTAATAAATATTCCAACCAAAAAAGCCCCAATTGCCTGGAATTATCCTTAATGGACTTGAGGTCTATACCAAACGAGTCAAATCACAAAATTAAAGACGGCAAAGAACATGCCTAAAGAGGTGGTCATTTTGTCAAACTATTGTTATCTTTCTTAATAACAGAGGTATTATGTAGTTTTCGGGCATCGAGGTAATTCCCATAGGAATTTACAAATACCTCTGATACTTATCTAGCTTTTCTCGTTTAGGTTTCTATTTTCTCTTTTCTCTTTTTTTGGAGCTAAGTGCTATGAGTAACCCCATCGAATTGACATTAGAACAACAGTTCAGCATTCATTCTTTCGCTAGTCAAGTAGAAGGAATGAGTCACGACCAAGCCAAAGACTTTCTAGTCAAGCTTTACGAGCAAATGATTGTGAGAGAGGCGACTTACAAAGAACTCCTCAAGCATCAGTGGGGCTTGGACTCCGATACTACCTTGGCATAAGCCTGATATTTACATCCAGTGTCGCGCATGGTAGGCGACCTCCTTCTCTTGCTTAGTTCCGACAGGGAAACAAGCTGGGGATGCCGGGGCGTCAACTAAAATAGTTACACAAACCTCAAGGATTGTCTCGATTTAATTATGCGGTCAGCACGATTATCACAACTAACTCTGCGATTTTATCTGCATAGTTATTAATCAAGGCGATCGCAACACAATTAAATTCAATTTACTTAAGAGATTATCTTGAACTATAGGCTAGAAAAAACATTATTAATTCAACACCACTTATATATATATTTCTTATAGAGTTTTTTTACAACTGCATTGCTGACATTTTTAACATTACTTAATATTCAGAACCAAAAATTGCGCCAAAAAATGTGAGCATGTTTACGCAGACAGGTCAAAAGCAGAATCAGTATTAATTGCAGCCAGTTTTACGAGAATTTGGGGCTTAATTTTTTCGTACTCATTCTTGAGATAGTTTTTGCTGATTTGCGGTTGAGCAGAGGAAGGTAGGTTATGGCTCATCTCTACCCATTCCTGTAGGCGACGACATTGAGTAGAAGCGATCGTCGAAGAGAGAACATGACATGGATGACTTGGTTGCTCACGGGCAAAGAACAACAAGTGGTAGTAGCCAGTCTGTCCTAGTAATCGGGTTATTTCTTGACCAAAGCCGGTTTTGAGGTCGAGGTAGTAGGGCAACCACTTAGCGCCGAATCGACGATTATAAATTACAGTAATCCACATCAACATGGGATGAGGAGCAGTGATAAATAGAAATTGGTTGTAGCGGGTGCAAACCGAGCGTTTTTGAATTTCGAGTTGCGGCAGCATCGTCCACAAAGCTGGAGAAAATTCATCGCGAACGCGGATTGGTTGGGGAAAGACAATATCAGCGATTGGTTTACTCTTAGGCCATAAAGCTTGTTTAATAATATCTTCAGATGAAGTAATTGAGAGACTCGATGGCATTTTTTCTTCCTGCAATGCTAAAACTGTTGGTTTATCTGCGGATGAATTTTCCGCGATTGGTGTATTGGTAATTTTTTGGTAAGAATCGGTGCTAGACTCAACTAAAGCAATTGTCTGTAAAATTTCGCTGATACTTTGGGGACGATCACTAGCTTTTTTAGCTAGACAACCCATAATCAAATCTTCAACGATTTGGGGAATCTTCATATCCGCCTCGATGTCAGCCAGCGATCGCGGTTCTTGAAAATAGTGTACTTTGTACCAAGCACCAAATGAATGGTTCGGAGCAACCAAAGGTAACTTCCCTGTGAGCATTTCAAACATCATCACACCCAAACTATAGATATCCGAACGATTATCGAGTTCTTTACCTTCCATCTGTTCGGGTGAAGAATAGGCTAAAGTGCCCAAATAGTAGTTGGTTTGATGTGTGTTTGACTGGAGTAATTTGGCAATCCCAAAATCGAGAATCTTGACTAACTCACCAAAAGTTGGATCAATAATCACCAACATATTACTGGGTTTAATATCGCGGTGAATAATAGGATAAATTGTTCCATCAACAGGAATACCATCATGAGCGCACTGTAATCCCAAACAAATTTGCCGAGCCATGCTTAAAAATCTTGGTAAGGACATACTTTGTTTGCGAATTACATGGCTTAAGCTTTTGCCAGCCAAATATTCCATGACATAGTAGGGAATATTATGCTCATCTACGCCATAGTCCATAACTCGGACAATTTGAATACTTTTTTGTCCCAATAGGGCACAGGTTTTAGCTTCACGTTCAAAGCGCTCCTGCAAGCGCATCTTTTGGTTTTGGATGGACATTGAGAGAAACTTTACCGCAACGGGTACGCCTCCCAACAAGATGTCCTTTGCACGATAAACTCGTCCCATTGCTCCAGTACCAATCAATTCCTGAAGCTGGTAGCGTTTGCCGAGTAAGCGACCAATGTTGGGGTCCGACATAAAAACTTTGACTCCAATCTTTTCGAGATTTTAAATTTAAATTTTAGGTTTTGGATTAACTTGTGGATGGCAATAGCCACTTCTGCGAAGCTATCCGCAAATGTAATATATGGAGAAACATGACTTCTAAACTTATTATTCCCAGATTAAATAGCAGAAGCAGCATCGCTCGATAAAGAGATGAAACACCGTAATATTACGGATTTAATCACAAAAAAATACCCGTGCGGTAATATCACATCCAAAAATCTCAAACTATTTGATTGAGTATGAATTACATCCCTTGACGTTCCAATTTTGCCTCCATAGTGCTGGAGAGAAAATGACCTGAAAGAATGCCACTAGTCAAAAGATAAGTATCACTATCAAGACGTTGTAGAGTTTCAAAGCCACTACGACGCTGACGATTTTCGGCTTGAGAGGTATCCTTTGTGCCAATTACCCAATAACGTTGGACAATGGTTTCCGGTCCAATCCAGCCTTCACCTTCGATTTGTCCTAACTGATTGTGCTGGAGCAAAAATGAGTAATGGCGTTCCCCATCATCAAGCCGACCTTTGTACTGTAAAGCAATTTCTGGGCGATCGCGCGTACCTGAAGACATCTCGCTTCCTGGAAATATGAGTTTAGTAGCCATCGTAAACCAATTGTCACGGTGCCAAGCAACCAATGTCATACCTTTGACATTAATTGGCATGGCATTACGTTCCAACCAGCTACCCTGTAAAGTCCAACGTCCAGGTTCGAGTAAAAAAGAGTGTCCCACCTGCCCACCTTCTAAGTTTTTACCTGACTCACAAACCGCCTAGACCAAAGAGAAATGTGAGAGATAAATTTGAAACATGTCTGGCGGTGAATATGTCCAGTATAGCCACAGCTATTTAGATTTGGTTGATGGTTAGTGGTTAATATTTAATCATTATTCATTTGCTTACATAGCCCTAAATTGATGAATGTCACCCAACAACACTTCCTGATTTGCACCTGTTGCCGAGGGCAAATTCCCAGGATTTTCCATCTGTCGCCAATATGCTAAAACTGCAAAAGCGATCGCTTCTTTAAAATCGGCATTTAAACCAAATTCATCGGTGGTTGTTACTGGGACTTCACCTAATCGCGATCGCAATCTATTTTGTAAATAGAGGTTGCGACTACCACCACCACATAAAAGAACTCTTTGGGGTAGTTGAGGTAGAAACAAACGATAATTTTCAACAATTGATGCTGCTGTTAATTCCGTAAGTGTTGCTAAAAAGTCAGCTGGACTAAGCTGGTATTTTGCTGCATCTGCAAAGCATTGTTTTAGGTAATCAACTCCGAATAATTCCCTTCCTGTTGATTTTGGCGGTGGTGTGTGGAAATATTCGTGTTGCAACCATTCTTCTACTAAAGTTTGACAAATATTACCACTGGCAGCCCAGTCACCATTTTCGTCGTATGTTTTGGCTCCATTACTTAATTGATATACTGCTAAATCGAGTAAACTGTTACCTGGTCCAGTATCCCAACCACGTATTTTTTCCAACCAGTCGCCTTGTCGGGCTGGTAGATACGCAACATTACTAATGCCGCCTATATTTTGGACACATCGGTTTTCTTGAGGATGACTCAACAATGCAGCATCTATTCGTGGTACTAGTGGCGCTCCTTGACCGCCTGTGGCAATATCGGCACTACGGAAATTACTGATGGTTGTGGTGTTGGTGAGATGGGCGATTAATTCTCCACGACCCAGTTGGAGGCTGTAGCCAAGACTTGAAGAGGGAGAAGTAGAACTTTTGATGTCCCTATACTTCAGGGGTACAGGTGGTCGGTGATACACAGTTTGACCGTGGGAACCAATGAGGATAGCTTTTTCATGACTTGCTGCTTTGTTATTTTGGA
This sequence comes from Calothrix sp. UHCC 0171, assembly GCF_034931845.1. Taxonomy (NCBI): domain Bacteria; kingdom Bacillati; phylum Cyanobacteriota; class Cyanophyceae; order Nostocales; family Calotrichaceae; genus Calothrix; species Calothrix sp. UHCC 0171. Next base: position 60,050 of record NZ_JAYGHN010000012.1, on the reverse strand, counting down.
TACATTGAGCAGCATCAGCAAAAGAACAGGCGATCGCATCATCTAATTCTGCAAATTCCTGCATCGATATTGCTTCACCTGCACATACCCATAAAATTTTTTCCCGCAATTTGGGTGGATATGGATAGGTTTGAGCAGCAATTAATTCGATTTGAATATCTAAATCTTTGCCGGAAATTTCTACTAATGCGGCATCAATACCATCGACGGATGTACCGCTCATTAAACCAATTACACGTACCATAATTAAGATTTTGGATTAGTTAAAATGATAATTTTATAGATTTATAGTTATTCAGAAAAGATAGTTTATTTTCTGAAATTACTGATTTTGCTTGCGATTAAATTCATTCAAATCTAAGGTATAATTTAATCTCAAGACATTGACACCTGGTTCGCCAAAAATACCTAAAAATCTACTGTCTGTAAATCGATTGATGAGTGGAATTATTTCTTCTTGTTTGATGTTACGGGCACGAGCGACTCTTTCCAGTTGAATTCTAGCTGATTTGATCGAAATATGGGGGTCTAAGCCGGAAGCAGATGTGTAAATTAAATCTGCTGTGGGTTGTAAATTTTCATCGCGCAATTCATTGGCAGTTTCAATGACGCGATTGATTAATTTTGGGTTCGTAGGAGCCAGATTACTCGCCCCTGATACTCCTGTTGGTTTACCTTGTTTCCCTTGACTGTAACGTACCATACTGGGACGAGGATGAAAGTATTTATCTGATGTGAATACTTGACCAATTAGTGTTGAACCATATGCTTGATTTTTTAAGTTGTAAACAATACTTCCGTTGGCTTTGTCTTTGAGGAATGGTAATTGTCCAACACCAAATATAAGTAGTGGGTATATGATAGCTGTGAGCAACCACAATACTATGCTGATGCGGATAGCTTTCAGAATATTTCGTAACATGGGATTAAATATAATCAGAATGGTAAAAATTAATTTTCAAAATAAGGATTGAAAACAACATGTTTCTGAAGTTAAATTTGAGAATGTTACTCAATTAACTAACTAAACAATACTAATATCTTTCTGGTCTAAATATGACATCAAATAAATAAATTATAATTCCAAATGCGATGATACTTAAACCTGCGATCGCATAGGTATGGCGAGGTTCAATTTTATCTGTTGCCGCATAAACAATAGGTAAAAAAATAATATTTAGGCTCACTCCCAAAAAGATGATTAATGGTAATTTTGTCCTACGGAAGCTTCGCCAAATATTGAAGATAAATTCCCTACTTTGATAATTTTTCAACTTATTCAGCATCAGTTACATTCCCCAATTAATCAACACAATAAATCTAGAATCAAAAAAACAATTAAACCCAACCGATCGCAGTTATCATTAAGTCAATAAATTTAATGGCGATAAATGGGGCAATTACACCTCCCAAACCATAAATTAAAATATTACTTTGTAATAATTGATTTGCTGTCAGAGGTCTAAATCGTACTCCTTTTAAAGCTAAGGGAATTAATAAGGGAATAATCAAAGCGTTGTAAATTAATGCCGACAATACTGCCGAATTTGTATTTGTCAACCGCATAATATTTAACCCTTGTAAATTCGCAGATGTAAATAATACGGGAATAATGGCAAAGTATTTGGCAATATCGTTAGCAATGGAAAAAGTTGTTAATGCACCACGAGTAATCAATAATTGTTTGCCGATACCAACAATATCAATTAGTTTAGTGGGATCGGAATCCAAATCCACCATATTCGCTGCTTCTTTTGCTGCTTGCGTCCCCGTATTCATTGCCACGCCAACATTAGCTTGGGCAAGTGCGGGTGCGTCGTTAGTACCGTCGCCTGTCATTGCTACCAGTTTACCTTGCGCTTGTTCCTGCTGAATCACATCAATTTTGTCTTCGGGTGTGGCTTCAGCAATAAAGTCATCGACTCCAGCCTCACGAGCAATAACTGAAGCAGTAATACTGTTATCTCCCGTCAGCATCACAGTCTTTACACCCATCCATCGTAGTTGCTCAAAACGGTCTCTTATCCCTGGTTTAACGATATCTTTGAGGTAAATTACGCCGTAAATTTCCCCATCCAAGGCAACAGCCAGTGGTGTTCCTCCCTGTTCGGACACCCTTTGATATGCGGCATCGAGTTCGGGAGAGTTGTGTCCACTTCGAGAACGGACAAATCCTTTGATTGCTTCCACAGAACCTTTACGCACTTGTCTACCATCGGGTAAGTTAGTGCCACTCATCCGCGTTCTGGCAGAAAATTCGATACCTTCGGCGTAGTTGGTGTCAAAATCTACAAATGCTCCCAAACGTTCGGCAAGACGAACTATTGATTTTCCTTCTGGGGTATCATCGAAGACACTTGCCCAGATGGATACTTGCGCTATTTCCTGGATATCATGACCATTGATGGGTAAAAATTCCTCCGCCAGTCGGTTGCCAAGAGTGATTGTTCCGGTTTTATCTAAAACTAGGGTATTCACATCCCCACAAACTTCTACGGCACGTCCAGAGGTGGCAATCACGTTAAATTGGGCAACTCTATCCATCCCCGCAATCCCGATCGCACTTAGCAAACCGCCAATAGTTGTGGGTATTAATGCTACCAGTAAGGCAATTAATACAGGCACACTCACTGGGCTATTAACATAGTTAGCAAATGCAGGCAACGTCACAATCACAAACATAAATACTAGTGAGAGAACCGCCAGCAACACTGTCAAGGCAATTTCATTGGGGGTTTTGCTGCGTTCTGCCCCTTCGACTAAGGCAATCATTCTGTCAATAAAGCCTTTGCCAGGATCGACTGTAACGCGAATAATCAATTCATCGGAGATAATTCTTGTTCCCCCAGTGACGGAACTTGATACATCGGAACCGGATTCCTTTAACACTGGGGCTGATTCACCAGTAATTGCGGATTCGTCAACGCTAGCAACTCCCATTGTCACTTCCCCATCGGCGGGAATAATATCGCCAGCGCTGACATAGATGATGTCGCCTTGGTGAAGGGTGGTAGAAGGAACTTCACTAATAGAACCATCGGGAGCAAGTTTTTTGGCGATTGTCTCTGATTTTGTTAACCTGAGAGCATCTGCTTGGGCTTTACCGCGTCCTTCGGCGATCGCTTCGGCAAAGTTGGCGAATAACACCGTCAAAAATAGGATAGCAGTAATCGAGCCGTTGAAAAGTTGCAGATTGTAGCCAGATACGGGACCAAATAAATAGGGGTTAATGGTGACAATCAAGGCAATGATTGTGCCTATCCAAACTAAAAACATGACAGGATTACGGATGGCTGATTTGGGGTTGAGCTTGACAAATGCATCCCCAATTGCGCGTCTGTAAAGACCTTTATAATTAACTTTGGCTTGTTTACGGGAGGGACGGCGATCGCTGGAACGAGGACGCGGACGGCGAGATGGTGGTGTGTTATTTGAGTCAATCATAAAGTATGGGGAATTGGGTGATATGGGGAATTGGCGATTGGGTTAAGGGGACATGTTTTCCCATCTCCACGTCTTGGGGTTCCCCACTCCCTTATTTAATTCCCCCGGCAAGTTGAAAGCCTTCCGCAATTGGTCCGAGTGCTAAAACTGGGAAGAACGTTAAAACTCCGAGTATGAGAATAACACCTGCGGTTACGGTAATAAATAGGGATGAATCGGTTCTTAGTGTACCAGGGGTTTCGGGAACTGGTTGTTTTTTTGCCATGCTGTCGGCAAGCAAGAGGATGGCAATAATTGGTACATAACGTCCGATCAAAATACTACAAGCGGTGCTGAGGTTCCACCAAAGGGTATTATCGTTTAAGCCCTCGAAGCCCGAACCATTATTGGCGCTGGCTGAGGCATATTCATATACTACTTGAGTGAGACCGTGGAATCCTGGGTTACTAATGCCAGCAAGTGTTTTTGGGAAGGTAAGTGTAATAGCACTGGGTAATAATACGGTGATTGGGTGAATTAATAAGACAATGCTCGCGAGGACAATTTGAGGTTTTTCGATTTTGCGTCCCAAAAATTCCGGTGTGCGTCCTACCATTAACCCCGTCAGGAACACCGTTAAAATCAAGAAAATAAATAAATATGCTGTTCCCGTTCCCTGTCCTCCCCAAATAATTTGCAAGAACATATTTAACAATGTCGCAAATCCACCAGGAGGCATTAATGAGTCCTGCATTCCATTCACTGCACCGCACATAGTTGCAGTTGTCATAACCGCCCATAGGGCTGTTTCTGCCCAACCGAAACGAACCTCTTTCCCTTCCAGATTGGCAATTTCCTGGGCAACAATATTATTCACAAGGGGATTGCCTTGATATTCACCAATGGCAACGAAGATAACTAACACTACAAAAATGGTAAATACCATCCAAAATAACAGCCAAGCTTGTTTGATATTCCCGGCAAATATCCCATAGGTATAAATTAATGCCGATGGAATGGCAACCATGGCGATAATTTCTAGCAAATTTGAGAAAGCATTGGGATTTTCAAAGGGATGGGCGGAGTTAACGCCAAAAAAACCACCACCATTTTCCCCTAATAGTTTAATCATCTCAAAGGATGCGACTGGTCCCCTGGCGATATATTGTGTTGCCCCTTCCAGGGTTCTGACTTCCAGAGTTGGCGCAAATGTCTGGGGCACACCCAAAAAAACAAGGGCGATCGCACCGACAATGGAAATTGGTAGTAATATTCTTGTGATGGCACGAGTCAAGTCAATATAAAAATTTCCCAAGGGTTTACCTGTCAAGCCGCGAATAAAGGCAATCCCCACTGCCAAACCAGTAGCCGCAGAAATAAACATCAAAAATGTTAATGCCGCAGTTTGGCTAAAATAACTTAATGCTGTTTCTCCAGAATAATGCTGTTGGTCGGTGTTAGTGAGAAACGAAATAGTTGTATGTAGTGCTGTATCCCAGCGTAAAGCGGCAAATTTATTCGGATTTAAAGGTAGAAAAGACTGACTAATTAAGATGAAATAAACAAAACCACCGATAATTAGGTTACTGAAGAACACTGAGGATAGGTACTGCGCCACCGTCATATTTTCACGGCGGGCAACACCAGCCAAAATGTAGATAATCCGCTCGCAGGGGTTGAGAATGGGGTCGAGAATTGTTTTGTGCCCCATAAATACCCGCGCCATATATTTACCCAAAATTGGGGTAATAGCGGCGATAATCAAGAGGGTTAGCCCAATTTGCAAAAATCCTTGTAGCATTTATTTTAGTTAAAATGATTAAAATTATATAGATTGAGTATAGATATAATTCTGATCCATGCAGCAAAGAATTATAGCGGGTACATTACCAACTATTTTTAGTTATGCCGAAAAAACTAATACTTCTGATTACTGAATTCTGAATTTTGCTATACGCATGTCTAATTAAGAATTATCCAAGTGCATGGAGACAAATTGAATTACATCAGTTAGTCCATGACGAGTTTTCAAATTAGTAAAAATAAAAGGTTTCTCATGACGCATTTTTTTGGTATCGCATTCCATAATCCCTAAGTCAGCGCCGACATAGGGAGCTAAATCAATTTTATTGATGACTAATAAATCTGATTTTGTAATCCCAGGACCTCCCTTGCGGGGAATTTTATCACCTGCGGCAACATCTATAACATAAATAGTTAAATCGACTAACTCCGGACTAAAGGTAGCAGCTAAATTATCGCCGCCACTTTCTAAAAAAACCAAATCTAAATTGGAAAAACTTGCTTCCAATTGTTCAATTGCCGCCAAATTCATGGAAGCATCTTCGCGAATCGCAGTATGGGGGCATCCGCCTGTCTCGACACCAAGAATACGCTCTTTTGCCAAAGCTTGCGATCGCACTAAATATTCAGCATCTTCTTGAGTATAAATATCATTTGTTACCACTGCCAAATTATACTGATTTCGCATTGCCTTACATAAGGCATCAACTAAGGCAGTTTTCCCGGAACCCACAGGTCCGGCAACCCCAACTCTAAATGTCATAATTTGTAATTTTTAAGAATAAATCTAAATTGGTTTTGAATAATTCTGAATTTGTCAGTGATACCTCAACACTTGTTCCTAACTCCGAAACAACCTCGTATACAATACCTCATGTTGCATACTCGCCAGAGATAATCCCCAACTACAACAACTCAAATCATCGTCTTCTAAATGCATAATTTCTGCAACCGCACTAGTGAATAATGGTTGTAGTGCCAATATTAGTTGCTGTCCTGCGGTTTGTCCTAGGGGAATTAGTTTCACCCCAGCAGTGATTAAATTACTAGCCCAACTCTGTAAATACCCCAACAGTGCAGCTTCCAGGTGAATATCTGTAACAGCAACAGCGATCGCCACCGCTACAGAATAATTACAATTATTATCGACGCGATCGCTAATCAACTGAATTTCTGGTTTTAATTTACTCAGCAATTGCATGAGCGAACGCCCCATTTGCCAACTAGAATGGCGTAATTCTTCTGTTTCTCGCAATGCTGTTAACCACAAATTCCAGGAGGATAAAGCCTGAAAATCTCGGTTTTGCACTGCTGCGTATGCCCTCACGATGATCGCCATTTCCAGACGAATTGCCCCATAACGTAATTCGGCAACAAGCCAGTTTTGGAGGGAATCGGCAGATGAAATTACGCCTTTTTCCACCAGCGTTTCTAAGCCCTCCGAATAACTGTATGCCCCCACAGGTAAGGCAGGGCTGACTAACTGTAACAGCCATAAAAGCTGACTAGGAGTTAGGGTGATGTTGGTGTCCATAAGCACCGGCTTCTGGGTAAAAGGGAGAAACTTCTGTTGCCACTTGCAGATGTAATTGTTCTAGCATTCTCTGCAAAACTTTATCTGGAGAGATTCTTAGATAATGGGGAGTAATTTCTACAGGTACATGACGATTCCCCAAATGATATGCAGCACGTAATAAATCTAACTCATTACTGGCGATCGCCGTCAAAACAGGTTCCGGTTTTGCCACAATCCGAATCAGATGAGCGCCTGTTTCATCTTGCAAAATATCACCATCTTGTAAAAGCGTACCTCGTGGCAAACGTAAAAAGACCACCTTTCCATCTTCTGATTGAAAACGATGGCGACTACGAGTTCTTTCCTCTGCTGTCAATCCTAAAGTCAAAGTCACAGATATATCTGGATTTGGAGATTGGCGTTGAGTAACCGTTAACATGAAAAATTCCAGCTTGTTATCTTCTAACTTAAAAGAGTCATTAGTCATTTATTATTCCCCGCGTCTCCGCGTCCCCGTCTCTCCGTGTCCGCCTTTCATGCTTGGCGATGAAAGTTTTTCATTGGGACTACCTAGTAAAACTATAAATTTTCTGTGTTGCCAAATGATCACAAATCGATGAAGGCTGTTGCTGATTTAAATCAAAACTCAACCGATCTAATTGCACTTGTAAATTACTTAAAGGGTCACTTCCTGGAGAAACTAAAAATTCCAGCCTCTCAATATAAGGTAAATTCGCCAGTTGATCGAGAATCTGACTCACAACTTGTCTGTAGGGATGACCATTTTGCTCATACCAATCTTCATCTGCCATCCCAGCTTGGTCAAAACCGAGATGCACTGTTAATGAGGGCTTATCGAATAGTGCGATCGCCACTGGGCGCGCTTCTTCTTGCAATAGTAAATGTTGATTTTTCGCTAAAAATCTTAATTTTTCTAAGCGATCATATCTATCGGTGACAGATTGGGGATCGTCTTGCCAATGTATGGCGACGGTGAGCAAATAAGTTTGTAGTAGCATATGACCTAACTTTTTCGCTTTTGTCGTCAAATAGTAGGAATTGTAGTCATTGGCTTCAATCAACAACGGTACGCGATCGACAATCTCTAAATCGTATCCCTTTAACCCGGCAATTTTACGCGGATTATTCGTAATTAAACGTATCTGATGTACTCCTAAATCCGTCAGTATTTGTGCCCCCATCCCATAATCCCGCAGGTCGGCAGGAAAACCCAAGCGTTCGTTTGCCTCAACCGTATCCAAACCCATATCCTGCAACGAATAAGCTTTGAGTTTATTAATTAAACCAATACCACGACCTTCTTGTCTTAGGTATACAACAATACCTTTACCTGCGGCTTCAATCATTTTTAGTGCCGCTTGGAGTTGCATTCGACAGTCACACCGCAATGAACCCAAGGCATCACCCGTCAAACACTCGGAATGTACTCGCACCATTACAGGTTCGTCCTTAAACGTGCTAGGGTCGCCTTTAACGATCGCCACGTGTTCAGTATTGTTGAGGATGTAACGATAGCCGTAGATGTCAAATTGACCGAAGCTAGAGGGTAATTTGGTGACGGTTTCCCGGACAACTAAACGGTCAAATTTCAACCGATAGCTAATCAAATCGGCAATGCTAATAATTTTCAGGTTGTGGCGCTTGGCATATTCCACCAATTCCGGTAGCCTCGCCATCGAACCATTTGGATTTTGAATTTCGCAAATCACCCCCGCCGGATATAACCCAGCCAAACGTGATAAATCTACGGCTGCTTCTGTATGTCCCGCACGTTTGAGGACACCCCCATCTTTGGCACGAAGTGGGAAAATATGACCAGGACGACGTAAATCTTCTGGTTTGGTGTGGGGATTGAGGGCTACTTGGATAGTTCGGGCACGGTCTTCTGCTGATATTCCCGTACTTACACCTAAATTTGGTCCTGCATCAATACTTACTGTGAAGGCAGTTTGATTAGGGTCAGTAATATTTCGTACCATTAAAGGTAAATCGAGTTCGTCTAAACGTTCTCCAGTCATCGCCAAACAGATTAAACCCCGTGCTTCTACTGCCATGAAATTAATCATGTCTGGGGTAGCGAACTGGGCTGCACAAATCAAATCGCCCTCATTTTCGCGATTTTCGTCATCCACTACCACGATAACTCGACCAGCTTTCAAATCTGCCAAAGCGGCTTCAATGGAGTCAAATTTAAATTCTGAGGTTGAAAAGGCAGTGTTGTGGGTGGGTTCCCCGACATGAGACGACTGCTGTGAGGTGTGAGGCTGCGACACAAATTTTCTCAACGAGCGAAGGTAATTTTTGCTGACAAATAATTGTCCTCAAATTGTAGCTCTTTTGATTGCCTGCGCGGTATGAAATTCGGGCACAGGGGAAAAGGACACACCGAGATTATTTACATTAGACATCTCATCCCCCCATCTCCCCCTCTCCCCATCCCCCCATCTCCCTATCTCCCCCTCTCCCCCTCTCCCCATCTCCCCATCCCCCCATCTCCCCCTCTCCCCATCTCCATCTCCCAATTAATCATGCCCAATTACCCAATTTGCGTTTTAATACAAGAAGTGAAATTACAGTTAAATAACCAAAAACTGTTTGATATTAGCTAGTAGATTGATAGTTGATAGCTAACAGTTGATTCCAAGAGAATGCATAAGGATTTGAAAACATGGGTAATTTTAGGCGCGTACCCGTTGGGATAGTTGGCGCGTCAGGTTATGGCGGAGTTCAGCTAGTTCGATTGTTAATGGATCACCCGGACGTTGAGGTGGTTTATGTGGGAGGTGATAGCACTGCTGGTAAAACCTTTGCTGATATTTACCCACATATGGCACATGCTGTGAACTTGAGGGTAGAAACAGTAGATGTTTCGGAGATTGCCAATCGTTGCCAGGTAGTTTTTCTTTCGGTTCCAAATGGTTTAGCTTGTCAACTTGCGCCTAAATTACTGGAAAAGGGCTGTAAGGTACTGGATTTGAGTGCTGATTATCGGTTTAGTAATTTGGCGACTTATACCAGTTGGTACGGGAAGGAGCGTGATGATGGTGATACGGCTGCTACCTCTGTTTACGGTTTACCAGAATTGTATCGCGATCGCATTAGCGAGTCGCAGCTAATTGGTTGTCCTGGCTGCTACCCTACTGCTAGTTTACTTGCCCTTTCTCCTCTCCTCAAACAAGGTTTAATATCGCCGCAGACTGCAATTATTGATGCTAAATCTGGGACTTCTGGTGGCGGACGTGATGCCAAAATTAATATGCTCCTGGCAGAGGCTGATAATTCTCTGGGGGCATATAATGTTTCTAGACATCGCCATACTCCCGAAATTGAGCAAATCTGTAGTGAACTGGCTGGACATGAAGTGACAGTCCAATTTACTCCCCACTTGATTCCGATGGTACGGGGTATTCTTGCCACTGTTTACGCAGACCTCCGTGACCCTGGCTTGGTTAGAGACGATTTAATCACTATCTATCGCGCTTTTTACCGTAATTCCCCTTGGGTAAAAATATGCGAACCTGGCATTTGTCCACAAACAAAATGGGCATGTGGCAGCAATCTCTGCTACATTGGTATTGAAGTTGACCCACGCACGGGACGAGTTATTGTAATGTCTGCCATCGATAACTTGATTAAAGGTCAGGCAGGGCAAGCAATTCAGTGTATGAATATTATGATGGGTTGGGATGAAACACTCGGATTGCCCAAACTAGGTTTTTATCCTTAGTGCATGTCCCCGCAAAAAAGGGTCGGAAACAAAAATTGTGAGCAGCCAAAGGCTTAAGGGCAGTATTTGTATTTATCGTTATAGACACTGCTAGTTCCCAAAGTAAATTTTCCATATCCTTGATGCTCCACTGTACTTAGTTAGGTTTAGTTTTTGAAAACTGAAATTTGAGCAGATTTACTCAAGTTTCAGTCAAGTATTTGTAGTTTTAGACACAGTTGTACAAGCATTTTCAAGAAATTTGGTGTAATAGTTTTCTCGAAACATTGACGTTCAAATTTTGGTGTGCTATCCAAGTGTCATCTACGTAAAAAAACGTCAGTAAATTTCTCCTCAGAGACTTACTAACGCCATTGACCAAAATATTATGTGTGTAACACCATCATGGCACAAGAAATAAATAACAGCTATTTAGAGCCACAGTCCGAAAAAACCTACAAAAAAAGACTCAATTCCTGGGCGATCGCGCGTTTACTTCCGGATATGAAACGCGAGATAGTTGCTAGATTCCGCAGTCGTTCTGATGCTGATGGACATTTGCAATTATTACTACGGGTAACGCCAGAAGCAAAATTGATGCTGGTTTTTGATTGCCAGCAAGATGAAGTAGTTGCTTAATACTTTGAGGGTTCAGAATCCAGAAGTCGGAATTAAAAATTAGTCATGGTTACGTACTTTCAATAGTACGTTTTACCAATACTCTGGCTTCTGAATACTGAATACTTAGAACATAAATTTTGCTGAGAGAATGTATACTACTAATGTAGTTTTTGTGGGATACTTAGTGGGATTCACTAGATTGAGAAATTATCAGTTGGTCAAATGAAGTTGAATTTTTTAGTTTGAGCGATCGCACCTGGAATGTATAAAAGTTATTGGGTCATTTTTTGCTATTGTTAAGCTTGTTATCATTGCGATGAAGATATCAATTATCAGGGCTGTAATATTAACTACATTTTTTGTTATTCAGGGTTGTTCTTCCAAAATCAAAACAATTCCAGGTTCGCAACAAACAACAGCCACAAATTCACAAGAACATGATTTAGCTAGTAACTCAAATAATTCTTCCCATCATCAACAGCATCAACAACAAGCACCCGCATCATCAACCCAGGCGAAATTAATTGTTCCTCAAAAAATCAAATCAACTCAAGCTGTTCCTCTAGCTATTAATATTCAAGACAAAAGTGGGAAGACTGTCAGCAATTTTGACACTTTCCAAGAAAAGCAAATGCATCTCATTGTCGTCAGCGACGACTTACGGTTTTTCCAACACGTTCATCCCAGCCACAAAGGAAATGGACGTTTTGAGGTTAGTCCAGATTTTCCCGCCCCAGGTAGCTACACCTTATTTAGTGATTACAAACCAACAGGGCAACAAGAACAAGTCTCGGTACAAAAAATCACAATACCAGGTGAAGTTCCTTTCCCAACAACATTAGAAAAATTCAGCCATATCAAAGTTCTCGCAGACACAAAAGTTAATCTCACCCTACCTACAAAAAAATTAATAGCTGGAAAAGAAGTAAAACTCAGCTTTAATGTACAAGAAAGAAAACAAAATCAACCAGTTAAAGATTTGCAACCATATTTAGGAGAAAAAGGACATTTAGTCATTCTCAAAAGCTCATCTCCTTTAACCACCTCAGATTATATTCATGCACATCCACTCAAAGATTCCAGAGACGGGCAAATAAATTTTACATCTAGTTTCCCCAGCCCAGGAACATACAAAGTGTGGCTACAATTTAATCGTAATGGCAAGGTTAAGACAGCCGACTTTTGGCTGAATGCGATATGATTTTTGAAGAATTACTTAGTTTTCAGAATAGCCTGCACTAACATGCCATATATAGAAAACAGCTATCAATAAATAATTATAGAATAGTAAAAATACTCTTTGGTAAATTTACACTCTAAACTACTGTTCCCTAAGTATTTTTTCGGTACATAGAACTAATAATCCTCATGCATCAACCAATTCAAGACTATAACCCTAGTGGTGTCGGACAAATCAATGGTAACATTTTTGGTTTACCATGCGATCGCGAGTCGGCGAACTTAATTATTATCCCCGTACCTTGGGAGGTTACTGTTTCCTATGGTGCGGGAACTGCGAATGCTCCACAGCAAATTTTAGATGCTTCTCCACAACTAGATTTATTTGATTTTGATCATCCTGATGGATGGAAACAAGGAATTTTCATGGAGGAAATTCCTCCAGAAATATTAGCAAAAAATAAACATTATCGTGCCTGTGCAGCAAAAGTGATTGAGCGTTTAGAACAGGGAAAATCACTTAATCAGGCTCCAGATTTAACACCGACATTAAACGACATTAATCAAGCTTGTGCCAGCGTCAATAATTGGTTATTTCAACAATGTCAACAAGCACTTAATCGCGGTAAACAAGTTGCAGTCATTGGAGGTGATCATAGTTCACCTTTAGGTTATTTCCAAGCCCAAGCTGAGAAATATGCTAATTTGGGTTCAAGTTTTGGCATTTTACATATTGATGCTCATGCTGATTTGCGTGATGCCTATGAAGGGTTTGAATTTTCCCATGCTTCAATTATGTTTAATGCAATGAAGATTCCACAAGTTAGTAAATTAGTGCAGGTGGGTTTACGTGATATTTGTCAAGAAGAAGTTGATATAATTAACAACTCTGAGAATCGAATTATCGCTTATTACGATACAAAAATTAAACAAGAAATGTATGCAGGGAAAACTTGGCTAGATTTATGTCGGGAAATTATTAGTCATTTGCCTGAATATGTGCATATTAGTTTTGATGTTGATGGGTTAGATCCAAAACTCTGTCCCCATACAGGTACACCTGTTCCTGGAGGCTTAGAATTAGAGCAAAGTTTTTGTTTATTTAGAGAATTGGTAAATAGCGATCGCAAAATAATTGGCTTTGATTTATGTGAAGTGGGAAATGCCGAATGGGATGGCAATGTTGGTGCCAGAATTGTTTTAAAATTAGCAAATTTTATGAATTTATCACAATAGAATTACAAATTCAGTAGCACGGAATCATACATTTGCAAGGGAGACAAGGAAAAATATTTACATCAAGTTTTTTTTTGTGAAATGTTATCACTCTCAAGTTTTATTTCTTTCATTTATTGAACTGTGTATTGTTTTTTAGCTATATCAAAGTAATATTACGGTTGTGAATTTAATAGTTATATTTTATGTAGAATCACTTGAGAGAAGTTTAATTTTGCGAAATTCAAAAACTTACAAAATATACCAACCAAAATACAATAAACCCTCGCCCCAAGTAGATTTTTACTATTTCTCATGGCAACAAAAAGCATCATAAAATCTACAAAATAAATCAAAATCAATAAAACTTATTCACGATAATCTATCCTTAGATAGATGCAAGTTTATTGTTTGTCCCATTAACGTCAAAGGTAGTAAATGTCTCGACACTCATTGGAGATGAGTTTTCGGTTCAGTCTGCCGAAGTTGCGCGAATAGCGGCGGCGGAGGTAATTGTCAATCGCAGATTCAAGAAGATTTTTCGACTTTAATCTGGTTGTCAGTGACAGTGACAGGGGCTAAATGACGGCTGAATCGTACACATTATGAAAATCGCACAAATCGCCCCCCTGTGGGAACAAGTTCCACCTACTACCTACGGTGGTACAGAGTTAGTTGTGAGTCGTTTGACCGAAGAATTAGTTCGCAGAGGTCACGAAGTCACACTATTTGCTTCCGGTGATTCCCAAACATTAGCTCACCTAGAAGCTGGTAGTCCTTGTGCTTTGCGTCTAGACCCAAACATCAAGGAACACGCTGTTTACGAACTTCAACATCCTACTCAGGTTTTCCAACGTGCTGCGGAATTTGATATTATTCACTCCCACGTAGGAATATGGTCGCTGCCATTGGCAAGCATGGTTTCAACTCCAACAGTGCATACATTGCATGGAACTTTTACACGCGATAATAGCAAGATTTACAGACAACATCATTCGCAAGCATACGTCAGCATCAGCGATGCTCAACGCTTGTTGAATATTAATTATGTTGCGACTGTATATAACGGTATTAGTGTTGAACTCTTTCCGTTCTATGAGAAACCGCAACAACCTCCTTACCTAGCATTTTTGGGACGTTTTTCTCCAGAGAAAGGACCCCAACATGCCATTCAGATTGCCAAGAAAACAGGCTGGCGATTGAAAATGGCTGGTAAGGTGGACGTGGTCGATAAGGAATTCTTTGAGCGCGAAGTTGCTCCCCATATCGACGGGGAACAAATCGAGTTCTTGGGAGAACTAAACCACGGGCAAAAAGCCGAGCTTTTGGGTAATGCATCAGCAACTCTCTTCCCCATTACCTGGTGTGAACCATTTGGTTTGGTGATGGCTGAGTCGATGGCAACTGGTACACCCGTCATTGCCAGAGCAATGGGTTCTGTACCCGAAGTTATTGCTAATGGCAAGACAGGCTATGTCTGCAATAGTTACGAAGAAATGGCAGATATGGTATCCAAAGCCGTGCAATTAGACCGTCGAAAATGTCGAGAACATGTGGAGTCTAACTTTAGTGTTGCTCACATGGTAGATGGTTACGAAGCGGTGTATGAACAATTAGTAGGCGATCGCAACTTCAGGAATTGGTTCAATTCCGCGCTGCGAAACTCATTGGAATCAATTACTGCTTTCAAACGTTAAAAGTAGTTAATTTACTTTTTTGTTTTTCTGACTCACCCCCTTGTACCAATTCACAATTCGCAATTCGCAATTCGCAATTAAGAAATCCTGATTTTACAAGGGTTTCAGAATTTGGATATGTTTCACGATTTTAGTGAAATGGTATTGGCGATCGCCATGTTTTCATGGGATTGCCCTACGATACTGATAAATTGAACTCCCATTGATTGGGAGTTTTTAATTGAGTTTTGTTTATTTGTATCATGTCTGTGTGACATGTCTGTCTAATCACTTACGATTAAGATTTCTCCGTGTTCCCGCGTCTCTAAGTCTCCGTGTCAGCCTTAATGATCAGTATCTAACCGGACATGAAATTATTTGGGACTGCTGTAAGCAATTTGACCATTCTCTTGAATAGTCAAATGATGCTCTTTATTATTTGGACTTGCCAGGCTTCCTAAAGAGGAGGCATGAATGGGAATCCCGGCGGCAAGTTTGCCATTGACTGCGAATAAATTTGTATTAGTCGGCTTAAATTTCCACATTTGCTCTTGACCAGGAAGTATATTAGACATCTCAAATGTCTTATCATTGACTTTAACTTGCATAAAATTAACTGTACTTTCCGATTGATTTCGCAGAACTAACCTTGCTTGTGATTCATCAACCGAATTGCAAGCTTTAAAGCCTATTAATGATAAAGTTGTCACAATAAATACCGCTCTGACGCGCTTGAAAATTACTCGTGTAGATACTATCTTTCTTACAGGCATACAAAAACATCTCCGTACTGAATAAATACTGAGAATACGTAAGTAATACGTAGATAAAACATATAAGTTGCTATGTTTAAATAATTCCCAAAAACTCCGCACAAATAACAGTTAGCTATATAAATTCTTGATGAATAGGGTAATCAGGGCAACCTTCAATACTGAAATGCTGAAATACTCATCAGATCAGAACTGTCATGAAGATAACCAATATTGACTTTAGCAGATCGGGAAAATATTGATAACACCTTGTAATCCCTCAATTTCATCTATCTTGGCGTAAAATTGCTGGATAAATTTGATTTTTCGCTCTGGAAAGATGATACTCATCATCAATTTCTGTCCAAAGTAAATTGCTGGCAACTGTATAATACACAGGGTAGATTTGAGCCACACGAACTAGAGCATCTGTTTCATAATCTATTTTTAGGGTGCTATGAAAGCTATTTTTGGCATATTGCAGCATTTGCTGGAATAAAGCTTGAGAAATCAGCGAAATACCTACTAATTCGCCACTAGGAGCCTGAGATAATTGAGATAGGTTTTTTGACATGGCAACTATGGTTGTACCATTGGTTTCCACATAAACTTCATCACCAGCATTCGTGGGTTCAGATAATAAAATGACATTATCTTTGGGAAAATTCAATACTATTTCTAAGGCACGTTTTTCATAGATTAAGTCGGATTCTAACAGAAGAAAATCATCATCAAGCCAATGATGGGCACAGTGAAGGGAATACATACTACCTGATTGGGCATATTCAGGGTTGTGAACGGTGAAAATCTTCTGGGGATAGCGTTTTTGTAACTGTTGGTAAAACTCAGACAAATGACCAGTAATAATAATGATGCGTTGAATATTACAAGCTAGCAGTTTGATAATTGACTCCTCGACAATAGGAATATTGCCCAATTGTAAAAAACCCTTGGGAGCCAATTTTCCAAATTCTTTGAGACGAGTTCCCATCCCCGCCGCCAGAATTACTGCTGTCGTCACTGCCATATCTAAAATTTACCTAGCCTAGATTTGCAACATATGCTCAAAGCAATGGAGAAGGTTATTTTCTCTCGCTTTCAGAATAACATTGGTTAATCGTCATTCTCTAAATTCAAGCAACATATTATTTTCAAGAGCGAATCTGTTAGGAATCTCACTCAAGATGTTCTGACTAATTAGCTAGCACTGAAATAGGAAAAAAGTCATGCTTGCCTAATTACTTTTTTACTAGTCAGATTAGGAACTTTACTTCATGCAAAAACCTGATCCAAGCTTCTAGAATTAGCTGGTGTGAGTCAGTGCAATTTTTCCAACATTCTCTGAATAGTGAATTTTTGTAGAAATTATTCATGCATCGACTCCTTTTAATTATCTGAGGATACAGAGCAGCACATGTTAAAGAAACAGATAATTTCATCGATTCTTCTACTTGTCAGTATCGTCATTAGTGGGAGTAATGTATCCGGTTTCTTGGATTTAAGCATTTAGCGTCATTCTACCTATTTGCTGAGAAACTAGCTTTCTCCCTACAGGATTATACTGAATCCTCACTTTATAAATGGTCTCTTATCTTCCTCACCACATTTTGAAATTTATCTAACCTATGTTGAAGCGCAAATTACTGATTACCCTAGAACTTACCATTACTGCCTTTATATTGACAGGAACTAGTTTTTATGCATCAAAAAGTTTTGGTCAACTTCAAAACAGCCCCAAACAACTGGTAGACGAGGCGTGGCAAATCCTCGATCGCAATTATGTTGATGGTAGCTTTAACAATCAGAACTGGAAAGCAGTGCGCCAGGAATATCTCAGTCGTTCCTACAGTTCCCAGCAACAAGCTTATACAGCAATTCAAGAAATGGTCAGGAAATTGGGCGATCGCTACACAGAATTTTTCGATCCCCAGAAATTTACAGCCCTCAGGAATAATATTTCTGGTACCCTCAGTGGTGTTGGCTTGCAATTAGGACAGAATGAACAAACTAAAGCCTTAAAGGTTATTGCCCCGATTGCCGGTACACCTGCTTTTAAAGCGGGTATCTTACCAGAAGATGTGATCATCAAAATCGATGGTCAATCAACCCAAGGAATGAATATTAATGACGCGGTGAAGCGGATTCAGGGTTCACCCGGAACAAAGGTGGTACTAACGATACAACGGGGCGAGCGATCGCAAACTTTTCAACTCATCCGCTCCAATATTGCTTTGAAGCCTGTAACTTACAAAACGCAAACAACCCCAACAGGTAAAATTGGCTATATTCGTTTACCAGAGTTTACACAAACCGCTCCCGCAGAGATGCGTCGAGCCATTCAAGCTTTAGAAAAACAACAAGTACAAGGTTATGTATTGGATTTGCGATCTGATCCTGGTGGGTTACTGGATGCAAGTTTGCAAATTGCGAGTATGTGGTTGAAACAAGGGACAATTGTTTCTTTGGTGAATCGAGGGCAGGTAAAAGAAAGTTATCAGGCTACAGGTTCTCCATTGACTGATAAACCTTTAGTAGTGTTACAGGATAATGGTTCTGCAAGTGCTAGCGAAATATTAGCGGGAGCGCTGCAAGATAACAAAAGAGCAACGTTAGTAGGAACTCGCAGTTTTGGCAAAGGTTTAGTTCAATCCGTACAGCCTTTAGAGGATGGTTCGGCTCTGAAATTAACGATCGCCAAATATTATACTCCCAGTGGTCGAGATATTAATGATGTGGGAATTGCACCTGATATTACAGTGGAGTTAACCCCAGCACAACAGAAATCTCTAGCACAAAACAATGCTATTGCCACTTTAGCTGATCCTCAATACGCCACTGCTGTGACGAAGCTCAACCAATTAATTCGGACAGGTGCAAATCCCAGTTTACAGAGTAGGAAAGCAAGTATACCAGTGATATTGGGTTCACCTCAATAATTGCGTTCAAACCAACACGGAGCAAGATTCTAGTGCCAGTAAGTCCACCAAAGCTATTTGCCAGGAATAAAAATCTCTGCGTCCCCAGATAGCACAATTAGCTATACAAGTTTCTAACCCCTTCGCGACAAGAGTAAGAGTTGGGGTTATTTTTCATCAAACTCACATTAATAGGACTTACGCAAAAAAACCGGGTTTCTGGCTTCACGTGCATAAGTCCTGATTAATTAAAACATTATCTAGAAAATTCTTTTTTTAAAGTAAATATGAAATTTTGCGGATACTAGTTGTTTCCCACGGTTTTCCGTACCATACTGAATCTATTATTTTCTCCGTTCAAACACTTAATTATTAAATTGCTTTCTGAAAGACAAGCTGTAATATTACTTAAATAAATCAAAATGAATTTTTCACAAATAAAATTCAGCTGCCAACCAGCAGTTAGATTGGTATGGGCGGGTATTTTCGCATGGCAACTTTTCACCCCCATAACTAAAGCTGTAGCAACTACATCAGCAGTAGGAATTTGTCCAAGTCAAAGCTCCTTACCCAAACGTAGTTTTGAGACAGAAAAGTATAAAGCTTATATTTGTTTGGGAGATAATCAGAATAGATTAGGATATTTTGTGCGCGTGACCAAAGGTGACAACAGTAAAATTACTGTACCACTGACAAGGCGAAGCGGTGAAACTTATATAGCTCAAAATGGTGAAATTACTTACGTAGTTTCACTACATGAGATGTTAATACAGAAACGTGGAAAAACTGTATTGAGAGCAAGAATTGATCGAGCGATCGCAGCTGATGGCACATCTCTAACAAGTCGTTGTCCACAAGGGCAAAATATCTTCCAAGAGGCTGTCACTAAAAGCTTTATTGTCTACATATGTGGTCAGGAAAAACCCGGGAGCTACGTTGTAATTACCAGAATTGGCAATGGGAAAACAACTCTTCCTTTATCAATCTCTTCAGACAATAGTATTTCCCAAAACAAGAATTATATGGCAGTTGAAGGTAATACTCGCTACACACTCAATCGCGATGTGTTAAAAATATCCCAAGGTAATCGAGTTATCTTTAAAGAAAAAGTATTACGTTGGCAATAATATCAGCTTCGCCTAAATAATGAGGATAAAACCGACGCGGTGATTGGAAGAGAGAAACATGCGGAGAAAAATAAAGAATAACTGATGAGTTGGATTGGATATAAAAACAGTAATCCCATATTTCCTGACTCTTAAAGGTGACATTCTCAACGGAATGTCGCCTTTGATTTTTAGCAATCAACAAGAATCGAAACATCAAACCAAACACAGCCTTGTATCCAACTGTAGAGAGAGAAACAGAGTGACAAATCTAAACTTCAGATGGAATTCAAGGTACTAAGGATAAACATATACTCATAACAGATAACAAAGGGTAGTAAATAAGACTTTAATTTCAGGGTTTTTAAGCATCTATACTGCTTTACAAATCAATTCATCCAGATATTTGAGAGGAAATTAATCAACACTCATGGCAAACTTAAACGAAGGCGATCGCCACAATAAACAAGTGCGTCAAGAATCCTATACTGATGCGAATGGAAATACGCACACCACATTAAGCCAAACTTCACAAACCAACAGTAGTTCGTCTTATAGCCAAGGTTACGCAAATGGACGTGCAATGGAGCGCGATCGCGAAGAAAATTTAGCCGCTAGGGATAATGAAAACGTTGCGGGTGGATTTCTGTTCGGCTTACTATTAACGACTGCGGTAGTCCTAATTGGCGGTGGTTTGTTCTGGTATCTGAATCAGGACAATAATAATGTCAATACTACTACCCCAACGGTAGCGCCTAATAGCCAAAATTCTAATGTATCTCCTCAACCCACATCCGTTCCTACAAACAAAACCACAATCATTGAAAGAATTCAGCAAGTTCCTGTTCCTGTAGAAAGAACAAAAGAGGTTCCTGTGGTTGTTCCTGTTCCTGTTCCTCAACAAAAAGCTCCTCAGTCTCAACCAACGACTGCACCGACAACTGCACCTAATCCTAGTGCTTCCTCTCAACCTGCGACAACACAAACAAATCCTGTAAAAACTAATACAGAAGAAAATGATAATTCTGCGGAGTCTTCAAGTAATTCTAGTCAAGATGCACTCACTTCTGACACGAATGATTCTAGTGTTAATTCAGGTGGTGAGAGCAAAAATCCTCAGTAACAGCAACATAGCTTCCTAGTGGTTCGCCAACCCAGAATTGACGGGTTAAGATTGACTCGGAGATTTTCGTCCCTGCAAGGTTACTTTGGTGAACTACTAGTCTAGAACAAAGTCTTGCAGCATACATTAGTTATTTAAATAAAAGATTCTGCTAAATTTGGCATCGCGATTTTATTGAGAATAAAAACCCCTTATTCGCAAGATTATTGATATTATTGTCAATAATTCAACCGAAATAAAGCATTACAGCACTTGGAAAAGAGTGCTTTTTATTTTTTGCAAAAAAGCTTTATAATCTACTTGGGTGTTCTATAATTATTTTTTAAAAATCAAGATTAATATTAATCATTAAAACTTTGGCTTCCTTTTCGGATAGTATCAACGGTATTGCCACTTTGAGAATTTTTTGGAGTCGCAAGTCAGGAAAGCGATTAATTAGATTGTTGAGACTCAGCATTTTTAAACGTGAAAAGTCAAATGGAACGACCGAAAGTTATTTTTTTAGATGCGGTGGGGACGCTATTTGGAGTCAAAGGTAGCGTCGGCGAAATCTACAGCCAAGTAGCGAGAGAATTTGGCGTACATGCTAACCCAGAAATTTTAAATCAAGCTTTTTCGAGTCAGTTGAAGGTTGCACCACCAGCAACATTCCCCGATGTCGAAGACATGCAAGATATTCCTCAACATGAATTTGAATGGTGGTATGCGATCGCTCATAAAACTTTTGAGCAAGCGGGTGTTATCCAGCAATTTGCTGACTTTGACACATTTTTTAGCGAGTTATATATTCACTTCGGAACCGGAGAGCCTTGGTTTGTCTATGCCGATGTGATTCCCGCTTTAACTAATTGGCGCAAAAAAGGTATTCAACTGGGGATAGTATCTAACTTTGATTCGCGACTATTTTCGGTACTACAAGCTTTAGAATTACGGGATTATTTTGACTCGATCACAATTTCCACTCAAGTTGGTGCAGCAAAACCCGACCCCAAAATTTTTGGAATTGCATTAGCCAAACATAATTGTCCCGCAGAGTCTGCTTGGCACGTTGGTGATAGCAAAAATGAAGATTACCACGGTGCGAAAGCTGTAGGTATGCGCGGGGTTTGGTTGCATCGATAATAGATTAAGATAATGGTGAATTAGAAACTCACAGACTTCTTATCCCTTATCCCTAACTCAGAGACCATTTATAAAGTAAATATTCAGGATAGTCGCCCAGGGAGAAACCCGGTTTCTCATCAAAAAGTCAGATGATACTCGATACTTAAATCCAAGAAACCCGGTTTCTTTGGTCTTAAGGTTTACTTGATACATAACCTGTGAGATTCACATCACTAACTGATTTGCTTCTTCCTGTAATAAACTTACCAAACTTTCATCACCATTCGCTTTTGCGATCGCTAATCGATGTTCTAAATTCCGACGCATATTGGTTAAATGAATTCTATGCAATCGAATGGCAGTGTCTGGAGTAGTTTGAGTTGATGCAACTTCAACTGCTTTGTCTGTCTGCAATGTCTCGCCAACGTGATAACCAACACCGCGATATTTCAAATCGGCTGCAAACTGGGGTACGTTTTCATGTTTGACGTAATGAAATCTCCAAATTGCACCTCGATATTTTCCGCCATCTTGACCAAGAACTGTATCACCATCAAGGGGATTGTACTCGTAGTCTGTGCCTCTATATGTGAGTTTCATAATGCTTGCCTCTGTTTTGCTATTTTTTAGTTGAGCCGTGTCAGTTCCGAATTTCTCCATGAGCAAATCTATGTCTCCAGCTAATAAAAGCTTTTTACCCTTACTTAATATGGATTTACAGATTTAGAGATTTCCCGACTTTATTAACGTCCTATTGTCTGTATCTTAAAATACTTTTTTGCTCAAATCAGTCAAATAATCACAAAAAGTAATATTGGCAGAATGCGATCGCAATTAAATACGCATGGTGCGAGCGATTAGCTACAAGACCTAATAAATAAACGCTAATAGCATTTTGAGAAGTTTATTTTCTAACCGCTCTTAGTATAGTTACAATCAAAACCAATAAAGTAGGACTCATGCCTTGCCGCCACATCGGGTTTTATCTTCAGAAACCATGCAAAACCTGGTAGCGTCTAACTAGGAAATCTATCGTGTGGTGTGACAGCTTGAAAGACTCAAACAAACAAAGCTCAAATTACTGGCAACTTCTCCCCCATATCAAACCCCAATGGCAGCACATCACCAAAGGTTTTATTGGCATTATTGGTTACGTACTGGCAACCCTAACGCTAATGGATTTGGTGAAAAAGCTATCGGCTCCCTTTGGTAATGGTAATGTAATTGCGATCGCTCAACTGGCAGCATTTCTCGCTGGGGTGTTTCTGGTGCGGGGTTTCTTCCAGTCAGTGCAAGATATCTACATGGCAAAAGCAGCACTCCGAGTCGCTTTGCATCTCCGCAAGCAAGTTTACGGGCACTTACAAAAACTTAATCTTAGCTATTTTGAGACAGCAAAAGCTGGTGATTTATCTTACCGTGTAACGGAGGATGTGGATCGAATTGGCGAGGTTGTCCACAAGTTTCTTCACGATTTTATTCCCTGTGCCTTACAATTAATTGCCATCCCCATTTACATGGTATATCTGAGTTGGCAATTGACGATTGCCGCTTTGGTGGTGATACCTGTGATGTTGGTATTAATTAGCTGGTTTGGGGAAAGGTTGCAAAAGTATTCCCGACGCAGCCAAAATCAGGTATCGGATTTATCAGCTATTTTGACGGAGATTTTTGCCGGGATTCGCATTGTGCAGGCTTTTGCCGCAGAAGCTTACGAAATCGCTCGATTTGGCAAGGAAGCAGAAATTGCCATGAAGGCGAAGTATTCGACGGAGCGATTGAAGGCAATTCAAATCCCGATTATTGGATTTTTGCAGGCTTTGAGCTTCCTATTTTTACTCTTCTTTGCCGCTTGGCAGATTTCTACAGGTAATTTAACCACAGGTAAGTTTTTCAGCTTTCTTTCCGGCGCGGCTTTATTAATTGACCCAGTCGGACACATCACCAACAACTATAATTTATTCAAGGAAGCTGAAGCATCAGTTGATCGAGTTTTTGAATTACTCGCCATTCAACCCGCAGTATTAGAGAAACCAGACGCGAAAATCTTGCCGACAGTGAGTGGGAAGGTGGAATACCGTGGTGTTTCCTTCGCCTACAAATCGGGAGAAACTGTCATCAATAATATTAGTTTAGTCACATTTCCAGGAGAAGCGATCGCTCTTGTGGGTGCTTCCGGTGCTGGAAAAACTACTTTTGTTAACCTGTTACCCCGTTTCTACGACACCGTCGCTGGAGAAATCTGCATTGATGGGGTGAATATTCGCGATGTGACATTAAATAGTTTGCGGCGGCAAATTGGGATAGTACCCCAGGAAACCACAATGTTCTCTGGTACCATTGCCCAAAATATCGCCTTTGGACAATCAGAATTTGATTTGTTGGCGGTGGAAGCTGCTGCAAAAGTAGCCAATGCCCACCAATTTATTAGTCACTTACCCGATGGTTATTACACCGTAGTTGGCGAAAGAGGTGTCAACTTGTCGGGAGGACAAAGACAAAGAATCGCGATTGCCCGTGCAGTGCTATTGAACCCGCGTATTTTGATACTAGATGAGGCGACTTCGGCACTAGATACGGAGTCAGAAGCACTAGTTCAGGAAGCATTAGAGCGAGTCATGGCAGGAAGAACAGTGTTTGTTATTGCACACAGGTTAAGTACAGTAAGAAAATGCGATCGCATTCTGGTTTTTGAGAAGGGAGAAATTGTCGAATCGGGAACCCATGAAGAATTATTAGCATTACAGCATCGGTATGCAGATTTTTACACAAAGCAATTTAGTTAAAACTTTAAACAGTCTTTAACCAACGGATATCGACCAGCAATTATACGATGTAGAATGAGTGATTAAAACAACAACAAGCAACAATTATGTCTAGTCTGTGGAAAAGCATCAAGAATGTAACGCTACCAGCATTACTATTGGGAACAGGTATTCAAATTGCTGTACCTACCCTTGTCGTCTCGCCAGTTAACGCACAGACACCAGGAGAATCATCAATTAAACAAGTCGATCGCAGATACAATATTAGCTTCGATTACCGTGGCTGCCAGCGTACCCAAAGAAATGCAAGAGTCACTTGTGAAGTTATCGCCACAAATTTTAACAATAACCACATCAGGGTTAGCTTTGGCGCTCGCAACGTCCAATATCAAACCCGTCTGGTGGATAATTCCGGCAACGTATATACATCGGGAAGCTTGCAGTTAAACCAATATGACTCCCAAGACAAAATCTTAACAGACCTTGCTCCCGGTATTCCCACAAAATTAGTCTTCAATTTTAGAGTTCCCGAACAAGTGACACAACTATCAGCCCTAGACCTAGGTTACTTAACAGTTGGTCGTGTTGACACCATCAATCGAATTACTTTATCAAATTTAGGTGCGATCGCAAGTACCGCAAAAAAATAATCAAAATCAGATTTCTTGCCCACCGAAAACACTATTTTAACTTTGCCACTCGCATAGACGGTTATCCCTACTTGTGCGAAGTGGCATTTTATAGTTAACTTATCTCCCCATCTCCCCCTCTCCCCATCTCCCCATCCCCCCCATCTCCCCATCTCCCCATCAGTTTCATCCTCATTATTTAGCCAAATCTGACATCAGAACTTGATACTCAGAAGACTCAATCATCTCGCAAGTAAAACCCAGTGAAGCATCAAACCTTTGGGAAATTGCATGTAAATCTTGCTCAGGAATCGCTTTCCAATCATCTCGCGTAGCCCAATGGATGACAAAAGTCACTTCCTCCGGTAAATTTGGGTCAATCCACACTTCCTTACCTAAAAAACCTGGATATCTCGCCAGTGAACTAGTCCAAATTTGAGCATCCTTTTGCAGGTACTCTGCTTGTTGTTCCAAAGGAACCTTAAATTTAAGTAACTCAACCACCATGCGATCGCCTTCCTGTGTTAACTTTCCAGAATAGATTAATTATTTTCTCAAAAACCGTCCCCACTTGTGTCAGCAGACTTCGCAGATGCGTACATTAACTGTACAGTTATCAACACATCTGGTTTAAAAAATGTGAATTACAATCGCCTTAGCTATAGTTAAAGATTTGAATAAAAATAATCATCAGGAAGCGATTATGGATAATAACAATTGGATGCAACAGTTGCTCATGCTCGGTATTGGAACAACCTCGATGATGGCAGAGAAAATCAAGGAAGCCAGCGACAAATTAGTCAAAGATGGCAAATTAGACCCCGAACAAGCCAAAATTGTTATGGATGACATGATGCAGCAAATGAAATCCGAACAGGGGACTTGGGAAGCCAACATGCAACGGCAAATGCGGAATATGATGCAAGATTTAGGCGTAGCCAGACAATCGGAAGTAGACGAATTACGTGGTAGAATCGACCGATTAGAACGTCAAGTGCGCGATTTAGAGAATAAATTGTGGAAATAAAATTACTGCTAAATCATGATTAGGGAGGATTTATTTTGAAAGCAATTTTAGTCAGTGTGAGTGTAATGCTCGTTTGCGTGGTAGTTTTAATACTGGCGCAAATTGGCGGCGATAAAAATAATAATGCGATCGCAACTCCAATTAGCCAAACAGCACAAACAGCAGCTGTCATCACTGAAAACAGCACTTTAATAGCGAGCAAAGAAATGTCTGATAATGCTATCACTACTCCCTCTGGATTAAAATACATTGATATTGAAGAAGGAACTGGTGACAGTCCTACAACTGGACAAAAAGTTACCGTTCATTACATCGGCACATTAGAAGATGGAACTGAGTTTGATAGTTCAGTTGGTCGCAATCGTCCCTTTGATTTTAAAATAGGTGTAGGACAAGTTATTAAAGGTTGGGATGAAGGTGTCGGCACTATGAAAGTTGGTGGAAAACGCCGCTTAATTATCCCAGCAGAACTAGGCTACGGTTCTCGTGGTGCAGGTGGTGTCATTCCCCCAAATGCTACCTTAATTTTTGACGTGGAATTGTTGAAAATTAGTTAGGAATTTGTGTTAATGGGTATTAGTTAATTGTGGATATTTAATACTCACAAATCTCCAACTACTACCTATTAACATTAACTCAGAACCAATTTAATAATTACCGCGAGCCAAGTTTTTAAACTGTGTAAATTGTGGATCAAATAAAAGTTTAATAGTGCCAGTGGGACCATGACGATGTTTTGCAACAATAGCTTCAGCAATACCTCGTTCAGGAGTATCTGGAGAATAATATTCATCCCGATACAACAT
This sequence comes from Calothrix sp. UHCC 0171, assembly GCF_034931845.1. NCBI lineage: Bacteria > Bacillati > Cyanobacteriota > Cyanophyceae > Nostocales > Calotrichaceae > Calothrix > Calothrix sp. UHCC 0171. The sequence goes on along the minus strand of NZ_JAYGHN010000012.1, from coordinate 32,663 downwards.
CATCACTAAATCCGCGTCCTGTTCAATCGAACCTGATTCCCTTAAATCCGATAACATCGGTCTTTTATTAGTTCTTGCTTCCACACCTCGACTCAACTGTGACAGGGCAATTACAGGTACATGTAATTCTCTCGCTAAACTCTTAATACTACGAGTAATTTTTGATAACTCTTGGACGCGATTATCACTATTTCCTTCCATTAATTGCAAATAATCTATTAAAATTAGCCCTAAATCCATCCCTGTTTCGGCTTGCAAACGTCGTGCCTGACTCCGCATTTCTGTAACAGTAATATTCGGAGTATCATCAATATAAATAGGCATCTCTTGCAAGGAACTAATCGCCCGGGTTAAGTCTTCCCATTGATTCTGACTAATTCGTCCACTTTTGAGGTACGTACTTTCAATTCTTGCCTCACTTGATAGCATCCGTAATGCTAATTGTTCCTTGGACATTTCTAAGCTAAAAATAGCTACTGGCATTCGCATCGAGCCAGCAATATAATGAGCAATATTAATCGAAAAACTTGTTTTCCCCATTGCTGGTCTTCCCGCAACTATAATTAAATCAGAGCGCTGAAAACCGCCATTTATGATTGCATCCAAATCATAAAAACCAGAAGAAATACCCGGTAAGGCAATACCTTGATTACGTTCTTCTATATCTTGAAAATTATTAATTAAAGAGTCCCCAATATGCACCAATCCCGTAGTATTTCTTTCCTGAGCAATATTAAAAACCTTTTGCTCTGCTTGATCTAAAATCTGCGGCAATTCTGTCTCAGTTTCAAACCCCAATTGCACAATTTCATTCCCAGCTTTAATCAATTTCCGTCGTTGATATTTATCCATTACCAACTGTGCTAAAGCATCAATATTGACAGCAGACACAGTACGTTCAACCAGTGATACTAACTTGTTTCTACCACCAATACGATTGAGTAAATCATGGTCATTTAACCAACTAGTCACACTCAGTATATCTGTGGGTTTTCCTTGTCCATGTAGGCGTAGTGCTGCTTGATAAATATCTTTATGGGCACTAATATAAAATGCATCTGCTACTAGTTTGTCACTGATACGACTAATCGCTTCCGGATCGAGTAATATCCCACCTAAAATTGCTTCTTCTGCTTCAATATTTTGTGGTGGTAAACGGTCTGAACTTGAGCCTTGAAAGTTTAACTGTTCTGACATATATAGTGATTAATTATACGTAAAAAATAAGAGTGAGAATGCAGAATTTATAATCTATGAAATGTAGTATTCAATATCATATGTGCCATTCTTTCTTGAGAAATATTGCTAGCTTTAGAAAATAGCAAGCGAGACGCTTGCACTACTTATTTTTACATGATTCCTAAGTGCAGAAAATTAGCTCAATAATCATATAATAGAATATATGTACCAAAATCTTTGAACACCAACCTCATTATTGATTAACATCAACAAAAATTATTCCCCTTTCCTACAAGAAGAAAGGGGAACATCAGCATATTTTCCAATTCTGTCAGAATTAAGAAACAGTCAGCATTTGCATTTTACTTAGCAACAACTTGGACGTTGATTTTAGCAGTTACTTCTGAATGCAGCTTAATTTCTGCTTCATAAGTACCCAATCTGCTGATATCAGCAATAGTGATGGTGCGCTTATCAACATCAATGCTGGCATTTTGCTTGATGACATCCGCAACATCTTGAGTTGTAACAGTACCGAAAATTGCTTCATTTTCACCCACTTGCACGGAAATATTGTAGCCAGTGACTTTTTCCAATGCAGCTTTTTGTTCTGTCGCTTGTTGCTTGAGTTCAGCTTGACGCTGACGTTCGAGTTCTCGACGACGTTCTACTTGCTTGAGGATACCAGGAGTTGCCGGAGATGCAATTTTCTTAGGAACTAGATAGTTACGTGCATAACCTGGTGCAACTTCGACTAAATCGCCTAGTTTACCCAGCTTGCTAACATCCTGGTTTAATACTAACTGTACGCGCTTTGCCATTTTTTCTTCGTTGTTCTTTCTTGTAAATCTTAGCCGCTTGGGTTTGACACGAGTCGCAGTCTTTGATAACCGTATTATTCACAGGCTATACACGCAGCCCAAAGCCTAAAGATTCTAGCTAAATGCGGGGTGCGATCGCAACCCAATGCTGTGGAGTTTGAGGGGAAAGAAGTAAGAGAAAGGGTGAAAAGACTTATAAAACAAGGATTTTACTTTTTTAATTTTAATTTAAACAGCCACTAAAATTGGTCTTTCATGCCCCTGAGTCTGGCAAATGTTTGCACATTATCGCTGCTTTTGGCGGCTTTTTGTAAGGCAACGACATCCCAGCGCAAAAATGGATTTGTCGTTTTTTCAATTCCCAATAATGAAGGAACTGTGGCTTCTCCTAAATTTCGAGAACTACGTACCTGCGTATATCGGTCTTTGAGAAATTCATTGTGACTATCGACACTCAGGGCAAATTGTAAATTTTTTAGGGTGTATTCGTGGGCACACCAAATGCGGGTATTATCGGGTAGCGCCCTGATTTTGCTGAGGGAATCTAGCATCTGTGCTGGTGTACCTTCAAATAATCGCCCACAACCGCCAGCAAAAAGTGTATCGCCACAAAATAATTCGCCTGTTTCCTCTGGAATTACAGGGGGAAAATAATAGGCAATGTGGGCGCGAGTATGTCCAGGAATAAATAGAACTTCGGCGGTTCTAGAGCCAAATATAACGCGATCGCGTTCATGTAAAAATACCTTTTGTCCGGGGATTCTCCCTTTATCTTCGGCACCAGCATAAACTGTGAGCTTGGGAAACTTTTGGATTAACTCGTGATTGCCCCCTACATGGTCGCTGTGGTGGTGGGTATTAAATATGGCTACCAATTCAGCATTGAGTTCGTAGAGCTTGTTCAGAACGGGTTTAGCGATGGCTGGATCGACGACTGCGGCAATATTATCTGTATTGTCCCACAGCAAAAAAATGTAGTTATCGGCAAGTGCTGGCAGACGAATTATTTGCATTTTTTAGCTCCATATTTAATATCTTAACGAGAGAATTTTGTCAGTGATTGGTAAAGCAACCGTACTTACACATATATTTACGAAATCAGGCAGTAAAAAATATTTCATATCTCCGTAAAAATCCTCTGGGTGAAGCTGGAATATAAAGTTAAATTTATTTTGTTGGTTTATGTTGTAAAGATGCCGCAAAGCAAAGGTATCACAACAGAGTGATATTTGTCCGCCATATTTCAGTTTAATAAATGTTATTTTTATGCTCTCTCTTTAGAATTAGGTGGGCAAATATTACTATTTTTTAGCTTAATCAGGAGAAATATGCTTCGTAAACTTTCGACAATCAAAAGGTCAAATAGTGAACCGGAAATTGCTGTTAAAGCATTAGTTGATAAGATTATATTTTCTGGTAAAATGAGTCGTCGAGACCATAAGTTACTGACAATTATTGTTTCCGATGATGATGATGTTACTGAAGGCGATCGCCGCCAAATTAATCGTTTATTTGACTGTCTGCAAACTGGTGAATTAAAGTTACTTGATTGGTAGATTATATCTCAAAAATTATATATTTTTTGATGATATAAATATCATCTCAAGATGATTAAAATATTGACCAGAGGTGAAAAGTTAAATAATAATCTTCAATCATTACTATGTTTAACACAAGTATTCCTCTGGTTTTTTAATAAGATACATAGATTTTAGTCGAGATTAAAACTATCAAATAAAGTTAGAAGTATTCACATAATGAAGAAAATTATGAAATCTGGAACCAGAGGATTTGTTACAATATTAACAGGACTGTACTCATTTCAGGACTGTGTCCATTTTTTAGCAGCTATTAGAAAGTTTCATCAAGAACCTATAATTATTTTAATTGACCGTGTTCCCAAAATTCTTTATCCATTACTTACAGTTTTTAAAAATGTAATTATCAAGCCTGCACCTGCTGATGAAAATCCAGTTTTAGCTTCAAGACATGCCAAAGTAGCTTTATATGCAGCTTCTGAATTTGAAAAAACTATTTATTTAGATTCAGATATTTGCTTGTTGTCAAATATAAATGATGTCTTTGAATGTTTAGACGAATATGATTTTTTGCTTACCGAAGATGTGCAACCTCAGATTATCAAAGCCACAAACTTATTAAGAGGTAAACAAGAAGATAATATCAATAATGTTTTGCCTATTTTGCAATCTATAGGCTTACCTTTGAATAAAGATAGCATTCAGTATAATTCTGGTTTTATAGCTTTTCGTAAAACAGAAACTACGGAAATATTATTTGATAAATTTAAATATTATTTTGAGGTCGTCAAGCAAAATCAAGATAAATTATTATTAAGAGACCAAGGTGCTTTTGCTAGTGCAATCGCATCTGTTCCACTCAAAATGAAAATATTGCCACCAACATATAATTACCTAAGTAAGTGGAAAAATAGCTATCAAGTAGACGGAGAAATTAAAGTTCTTCACTGTACTTATCCTTACAGACCTCAAGATGCAAAAAATATTACACGTTCTTTATATACGCGAATATTTGATCGATTTGCCAAAATATTTTTACCAAATCAAGTCAAAAATCCCTGGCGTGTAAAATGAAGTGAAATTTATAGAGAATGTTAGACATAACTATGAAAGAGAAATTGAAAGTATCGTTACTAGTATGGAATTTATCTACTAATGATGGTTTTATTCGCGCATCCTTATTGAAAAAAGCTTTGCATCAATTAGGACATGAGGCAGAAATTCTGGGTTTTTTATTTGGTAAGGAATTATATGGAGCAATTTCGGCTGAGAACCAAGTCCAAGTTGTAGAAGGTCAAAATTATCCCACATTTTTTAAATCTGCTAGCCAACTTATTAAGCAAATTGATGGTGATATTATTTATGCAATTAAACCTCAACCAGCAAGTTTTGGTGTAGCTCTCTTCAAGAAAATTTTTACCAGAAAACCAGTCATTTTAGATATTGATGATTGGGAAATGAGTTGGCATGGTGGTGACTCTTGGCGCTATCATCCTAATCCGAAAAAATTAGCAAGAGACTTATTCAAAAGTAATGGAGAATTAAGAATTCCCAATCATCCTTTATATTTAAAATTGATGGAATATCTAGTGAACCAAGCGAATGTAGTTACCGTACATACTAAATTTTTACAACAGCGCTTTGGAGGAATATCCGTTCCCAATGGGAAAGATACTTCATTATTTGACCCAGCAAAATATGACTCTGAAGCTAGTAGAAAACGCTATGGTTTATCGGGATATAGGATATTAATGTTTCCTGGTGCCCCCAGACCTTATAAAGGTATTGAAGATATTTTAGTAGCGCTCGATAAAATTAATCAGCCGGATTTAAAACTAGTAATTGTTGGTGGTAGTCCCTATGATGACTACGATCGCCAATTACTAGAAAAATGGGGACACCGAATGATTAAATTGCCGAAATATCCTGCTGATATCATGCCTGATGTTGTTGCATCTGCTCATATTGTTGTTGTTCCCCAACGAGATACCCTAGAAACGCGCGCTCAATTTCCCCTAAAATTAACTGATGGAATGGCAATGGCTAAACCTATTCTCTCAACTAGAGTTGGCGATATTCCGGAAATTTTAGGTGATACTGGATATTTAGTTGAACCAGCAGCACCAGAACAATTAGCTGAAAAAATTCAATTTATTTTTGATAATTTCGATACTGCTAATGAACTGGCAAAAAAAGCCAGAGAACGATGCATTGAAAAATATAGTATCGAAGCAATGGCATCTATATTAAATTCGGTAATTGCTCGGTTGTAAGTTTAATTAGTATCTAACTTAGAATCTGGAATTAGTTTGTAAAATACTTAGTAGGTTTAGAGGAAGTTAATCTTATACGTATTTATATTGAGATTAAAACCTAATTATTTGTATTTAATTTATCTATGAATTGACTGATTTATAAATAAATTGATGAATAACGTTAATGATAAGTAAATTCTTATAGAATCTCCAATGTCTACCAGACAAACGCTAATAAAATTTGCAAAACCCTATCCAGGCTTGATTATCCTCACAATCATGTTGGGATTTTCTGGAGCATTATTTAATGGTGTTAGCACCGCTCTCATTGTTCCTGTGATTTTAAGAATTGTCGGTCAGGAGGTGGATTTTAAATCCTCCCCTGGCATTATGAAAGTGTTGATGAATCCTTTTGAAGATGCCCCAGAAGATTACCGACTTTTAATCATGGGTGGGGCGATTATTTTCACAATTGTTCTCAAAAACGTAGCCACTTATTTCAGTTCTCTGACATCAAGTTTTCTCTCTCGTCGCTTAACTTCCGATATGCGCCAAGAAGGTGTGTGGCTTTTACTAGAAGTTGACATGGATTATTACGCCAAGATGAAAGTTGGCGATTTAATTAATCGCCTGGGAGGAGAAATTGCCCGTGCTTCTAATACTATAGTTAACACTGTAAAATCGATTATTCTGATTATTACGATTTTGGTGTTTGTAGCTTTCCTACTATCTATTTCTTGGCAACTGACAATTGCGGCGACATTTTTATTATCATTAGTGACATTAGTGAATCAATATTCCATTGCCCGCTCGAAAACCTTTGGCAAAATGCTCAGTGAAATGTCTAAATTTTACTCGATCGCTTTGTTAGAAATTTTGAATGGAATGAGGTTAGTCAAGGCAACTGGGAATGAGGAAAGAGAATATAAGCGGATTGTGAAACTAATTCGCGATCGCGAAACAGCAGACTTTCATTCACAGGCAAATTCGGAATTGATTGCACCAGTTAGTGAAGTCATGGGGATGACGGCTTTACTGCTAATTGTCTTTTTGAGTAGAACTTTATTCAAAGACCAAATCGCTTCTCTTTCGGCGGTAATGTTGACATATTTATTAACCTTAATGCGAGTTTTACCTCTCATTTCGCAGTTAAATACTTTACGCAGCACTTTCGCTAATAATGCTGGTAGTGTCGATGTCGTCGCTGATTTTTTGAGGCGAGATAATAAACCGTTGATGGGTAATGGAAATCTTACCTATCAAACATTAACCAAGGGAGTACATTTTAATCACATATCTTTTGGCTATCCTGGTCATGAAAAATTAGTCTTAAAAGATGTTGATTTATTTTTGCCACGGGGAACAACTTTAGCTTTAGTTGGCGGTTCTGGTGCCGGAAAATCAACCCTCGCAGATTTATTACCCAGATTTTATGACCCAATTTCCGGCAGTATTGATATTGATGGTGTCGATTTACGCCAGTTTAATCTGACATCATTACGGAAAGCTATGGGTATTGTTAGTCAAGATACTTTTCTCTTCAATGATTCGGTACGAAATAACATCGCCTATGGCAAACCTGAAGCCACTGAAGCGGAGATTATTACAGCCATAAAACAGGCAAATGCCTACGAATTTATTCAGAAATTACCCCAAGGATTAGATACCACAATCGGCGATCGCGGCGTAATGTTATCTGGGGGACAAAGGCAAAGATTAGCAATTGCTCGTGCTTTGTTGCAAGACCCAGAGATTTTAATTCTTGATGAAGCTACCAGTGCCTTAGATACAGTTTCCGAACGTCTTGTACAAGAAGCAATTGACGATTTAAGTTGCGATCGCACGACAGTAGTAATTGCCCATCGTTTATCTACAGTCCAAAAAGCTGACCAAATAGCTGTGATGGAACAAGGACGGGTAGTTGAGGTTGGTACCCATGAAGAATTAATGCAAAAGGGAGGTTATTACACAAGATTGTACGCCATGCAATTTGGCGATCATCCTCAAGCTCTTGGGAAACAAAATCAAAGTAGAAGCTTAACTAATATTTCTCATGAAATTCGGACGCGACTTAACTCTATGATTGGACTCCTCAGCTTATTAGCTGATGATCTGGCTGATAATGTTCAAGAGCGCCAGGAATTAGTTGAAGAATCATATAAAGCCGCTTTGAGAATTATGAATACTATTGATACATTTGATGATGTTATTAATCTGACCATTAAAAACCAATTAATATCCGTTTTTGGACAAAATAAGGGTGCAAGCGACTTGATTAATCAACATCAAAAAATAACTCAATTTATCGAACTTTTTCGTAGGAATCTTAGTCCTATTTTTTATTCACTACGGTCACTTGTCGATAATTATTATACATCGGAAGAACAAAAACAATTGATTAAACAAGCTTATCAAGATACAGTAACACTTTTGGATAAGCTAAAAAATATTGAATACAACATCGATAGTTAAATATATGCAAACTACCTCAAATATAAATTTGATATTGACAAAAATGATAAATGATATCTGAAACTAAAAAATTAACACACTCTTTTCAGATGCTGAATTCATTGTATTAAGTTTTTGTATAAACTCTAAGCATATAATGAGGAGTCGTGACAATCATGAATACAAATTTACCTCTTTCTCTGGATAATGTCGCGTTGCCGGAAAAATTACCACCACTAGTGATAATTGCTTTTACTCGTCCAGAGCTAATTAAGGAAGTTCTCACTGGGGTTAGTCAACAATTGTTGTTACCACAACAGATTATTGCATTTGTTGATGGTGCAAGAAAAGCTAGCGATGAGCCTTTAATTTCTCAATGCATTAACTTATTGGAAGAATTTTCCAGTCAAATTCCAGTTAAAATTATTGCGCGATCGCAAAATTTGGGCTGCGATAAAAATATCATTTTAGCCTTTACAGAAGTTCTATCGGAATACGATTCTCTAATCCATTTGAATGATGATATAGTCCCCAATCGCTTTTTTTATGACCGGATGTGCCGACTTTTAGAAGCTTATCGTCACCATCAAGAAGTGTTCTCAATTAGTTCTTATGCCAGCCTACCAGAAGAGTTGGATAAGTCGATCAATAGCGATTTCATCCTATCTAAACGTGTCTTTGACTGGGGATTTGGTATATGGGCAGATCGCTGGCATGATATTGATTTAGTAAATCGCCCTGCACAGTATAATCCCTTTGGAGGCTTTTACAATATTCCTGCAACGATTCAAACCAAATTAACGTTAGTAAATCAATTTTGGCTAGAACATAATAATCAAACAGACTGGGTAATTACCATTACCATAGCTGCCCTATATAAAAATAAAATACACATTATACCAACAACTTCTTTCATCCGTAATATTGGATTTGAGCACCCTGATTCTAAAACTTACAAAGGTAAAGAGCCGCAGTGGGCAAACGCAAGATATGATGAATTTGCACGTCCAGATAGCTTACCATCAAGCCTTGAGTTAGTTGATATACTCAAAAAGAGTTTGAATGAAGTTGAATTTGTACGGTATCTATCAGCACAGAATGGCTTGTGGTTAAGCCCCTCAGCCGTATGGTCTTTACTATGGAGAACTCGTGGACTTTATCACAAATTCCTATTTCTCAAGCTTTTTATTACTCGAATACCAGTTATGCTAAGACGCTTGCGTAACGGTTTACCCGTATAAAGGTAATTGTGATTTTACAGTAGTTCTGCTGCCGATAAATGATTACCACCTGGTAGCTTTTTACAACTGATTATTTCAACAAATATCTCATTATTTTGGAACTTGAAACAATATTCAATAGACTTATGGCAAAAACTATTATTGGCAGCATTAGTAGCTATAAAGAAATAACTCAAAGTGATTGGATGTGGCATCAAACCCCTGATGCTTTTGGTGAGTGGAAAAATATTCAAATTATGGCACAAGCTGCAAAACCGGATTTTTTGCTCTTGTACAATTTCTGTGATTTTGTCAAACCAAAACCTCAAAAAACAAATATATTGGCTAAATTGCAAAAGTTTTGCCCAAAACAACAAATCAAACAGAAAGAACAAGAAGAATATATCCAAACTTTATTGCGGGGAGTACCAAAAGAAAGAATTATTTCCCTAGTGAGAGAACCTCCATTCCCTGAGTTAGAAAAAAAGCGAGTTGCCGAGTACGAACAAGCTAGAAAATACTGTGCTTATGTATCGGGTCCAGATGATTTTGCACCAATACCTGGATACATGCCAGCAATTTGGTATCATGCCAATTCTTTCCGCGAATTAAATGAAATGCCACCACCAAAAAAGGTTCGTCCTTGTAGTTGGATTACATCAGGTATTGACAGAACTGCTAACCATAAACACCGTCTTGCTTTTTTAAAGATGCTGAGGGAAAGAAATTTCATTTTCGATGTATACGGACGTAACCTACCAGATTGGGCAAACTCTGGTGGACAAGTGAATAATAAATGGCATTGTATGGCACCTTATTATTACAACTTGGCGATCGAGAATTATGCTGATAATAATTGGTATGTAAGTGAAAAACTTTGGGATGCCATTTTAGCTTGGAATTTACCCATTTATTATGGCGGTTCTGCAGCTGATGAATTATTGCCACCAGGTAGCTTTTTAAGATTGCCAAGTATGGATGAAAAGGGTTTAGCATATATCAAAGAAGTGACCGCAACACCTGATGCTTGGTATGAAGCCAAAGATGCGATCGCAGAAGCCCGTCAAATCATTTTGCATGAATTAAACCTGCTGAATTGGATATCAAACTTCGTGAAAAAACAAGGATAAAAAAATGAAAAATGGAATTTATACATTAGCGAATGATGTTGTTTACGATCAATTAGTGGCTTTACTAAATAGCATAGAAGTTAATGCTGGTAAAGATATACCCGTATGTGTAATTGCTTACAATGATCAAGTAGATAAAGTCAAAGAAGAAGTTGCATCACGCAAAAATGTAACTCTGCTAGAAAATCCTGAAATTTTTGCTCGCTGGGAAGAGTTTTCTTTGCAAGTATGGCAATCTCATCCAACTGCTATTAAGCTTTGGCAGGAGCAAGGTATTAAAAAGTTCTATAGAGTTGGAGAAAATCGTCGTTACTGTGCATTCGATTCAGATAGCTTATTTGAGAAGTTTATTTATTTAGATGCTGATACATTAGTTATGCAGCCTCTCGATTTTATTTTTGAGCAGTTGGAAAATCAAGATTTTGTTGTCTATGATTTTCAGTATAAAGACCCCACTCATATCTTCAATTTAAAGTCTTCTAAGCTTTTAGAGATATTTACTCAACAGCAGATAGACTCGGAAATTTTTTGTTCTGGCTTTTATGCATCTAAACGAGGTATGTTTCTAGCAGAGCAAAGAGATTGGTTGTTGAGCAGATTAAATGAAGGAGAATCAGATGTTTTATATATGTCTGCCCCCAATCAATCTGTTCTCAACTATATGCGGATGAGGACAAATACATCTTTTTATAATTTTGCCCTAAATCTACCTCCACAAGAAGCAACAGGTAATTCAGTGACTTCCGAACATTTTGAAGTTAAAGATGGCATTGTATACGACAAAGGCAATCGCTTAACTTACATACATTACATTGGTTTGTCCTCAAAACTATTTAATCGCGTTTGTGAAGGTGAAAACATTATCTTTCCCTATCGAGATATATTCTTACACTACCGCTATTTGCACGAACCAGAAAAGCATCCTCAATTTAACAGCAAACCAAAAGCTTACGATGCACCACCAAGTTTTACCACCAGAGTTTTAAGAAAATTAGGAATACCAACCGGAGTATAATTTATGAAGCGCGGAATTTATATCATTGCTAATGATAAAGTCACAGACCATGCGATCGCACTTTTAAATAGTATCCGATTACATGATAAAGAAACACCTGTTGTGATGATTCCTTACGATGACAATTATCACAATATTGCCGATACTCTTAATCGCTATTATGGTGTCAAAGTCTATGAAGATTTAGATTTTATCGAACGTTTATCAAATCGCTTACACGAAACTTTCGGAGGGAAGTTTTTTGCTCGCCCCAATCAATTCCGCAAACAAGCTTGTTGGTTTGGTGAATTTGATGAGTTTTTGTATATAGATACCGATATTGTTGTCTTTGAAAAAATTGCTGACAATCTTAATTATTTAGCTAACACTGATTTTATCAATTGCGACTACCAACATTTAGGGGGAATTAAAAACGTATTTAGTTCCCAAGTATTAGAGCAGAAGGTATTTACAGAAAGTGAAGTCAAAGATATTTTTAATGGAGGATTTTGGGGTTCTAAGAAAAATTTGATTTCAGAACAGGATTTATACGAAGTATTCACAGAATGTGCTACCCATCCTGAATATTTCGATTTCTCCGAAAAAACCTCCGATCAACCCATTATTAACTATATGCTATTAAAGCGGATTTCTCGCCGTTTTAATATCGTCAAACGCTTAGAAAAAGCACCCGGAAATTGGGCTGGTACACCACATTTTCAAACTCAAGGTTACAATTTAATTGACCCAACTGTAAACCAGCAATTACAGTATTTACATTGGGCAGGCATTCGCATTGAGCCGGGTTGTCCCTATTGGGAAATTTGGGAATATTACCGTAATCTTAATTCTGATATTACTCCTGTATATTTTCCCACACCGATTGAGAAAAACCAGTGGCAAAAAACAGTAGATAAATTTAAAAGTCTGTTGAGGAATTAAAGTCATAGGTTTAGCTTCATCCGGGCTGCGAACAGTTTGCCTGACACTCTTCCCTTATAAGCAAAAAACATACCAAAATGGAATTCATTACTTATACTTAAAACATTATTGGAACTATCCTTCTCTTGAGGTAGATCCATTTTTTATTGATAGTAAAATTTGTAATCATCTGAAAAAGCATAAACTTTTAGACGTACTGCATAATATAAATACTCAGCATTTTTGCATATTTTACTCCAAACTTTTTGCAAAATAGAACGCTGAGGTTGTTCTATTTGGTTTTGGAATTCAAAATAAAAATTTTTTACATTTGGATCTGATTCTTCTTTAGAAATCCTAACTTTCTCTATCCGATCATCAAAAAAATCAACTCCTTCCATGACATCATGTCTAATTGGAAAAGAAGCTTTTGTAGCAGCTATTCCTATTGCATATGCTGGATGCTTATGGTGACCATTTAATTCTGCATAAACAGCTAGTTTTTCCCATAGTTTCAGAAATTCTACTTCTCTACCAGAATCTCGTGTAACGACAAATAAAAACTCATTTATCCATGTTAAGTCTTGAGTTTCTATATCGATACCTAACTTTTTCCCCATTGTTTTGTAAAATTCAACTTGTTTTGCCATTTTTCCTGAAGCTGAATTCCGAACAGACATAAGTTCTTGAATATGTTTCATCATGGAAGTGCAACTTCTGGCTGTGATTCCTGGTAACCATAGCTTATTTTCAGGAAATGGAGCGCATATCCTGACATCAGCATCAAGATACATACAAGAATTAAACATTGATAATGCTTTGGCAATAGCAAATCTGCGCTCGTGATAATGTAAAACCCCTCGTCTTTGATGTGGAAATACTAAAACATTGCTATTGCTGTGATTACTGAATTTATTTGGTTTATCTGTAAAAATTATGAGAGGAGTTTCTGGTGCATACTTTTCGATATCACTCACTAGATTAGCTGCTAATGAACTATAAATTTCACCACCAGCATATGTGCAAAAACAAAATTTTTTCTCGTCTAAATTAATCATGAATCTCTTCTGAAGGATAATAATTACAAATTGATGAATAAATTTTATTCTGGTATTTATACTAGCAGCTTCAGTTGAACTACCTAATTCACTCCTAAATTAGACGGATATTCCTGATTACAAATATTAATTAGAGGAAAAAGTGAAGCAATTATTTTAAGCCTGATTTTAAAGTCAGGTATTGATGATTTAAATTTATGGTTATTCTTTACTGCTTATATTCATTAAACTATAAATATATAAAAATACAGGGTATGAGTTATTGAACCCATATTTTGTGAGATTGCAACTCAAGTATAGTTGAGTTGCATTTCAAATTACATCGAATCCAAATCCAAAGAACTCATTCCTCGACTTTCCACAAAAGTCATCATACTACCAAGTTGGAACCACATTAATAAGCAAGTCAGTAGAGAAATTGGTAAACCGATCGCAAATGCTAATAATGGAGGAAAACCAAAAATTTCTAAACCGGAAACTAGAAATGAAACTAAACCAATAGTTACTCCTAAAAAAGGAAACAACAAAGGTTTTTTAGTTAAACTTTTACCAGATTTTTCTGCTCCTTCAAGCTGCCATTTATAAACTACAGTTTGCAGAGTTCCAAACATTGCTGCACCTGATGTCACCGCCACAAATAAACCAAATGCAAGTACGAAATAAGGTGGTTGAAGAGGGAAATAATACACGCGAAACTCCTGCTTGTTTAATTAAAAATGAAAATCTGAAGCATCAATATTCAATGAACTTCTTAATCTTACTTAATCTTGCTTAACATATATCTTCGCATGTATCAGTACAGAAACGCAAAAAACGGACAAGATGCCCGTTCGCAATACACTGAATTCAATTAGTGCTAATTTTTATTATTGTCTTCACTATTTACAAACATTGAGAAAAAGGACGTTTTCGGTAAAATTGCGGCAACACTCTCACGCGACATCTCCGTTAATAAGCCAATTGCCTCACCAAATAAGCGGTTGGGTTGTAAGTCTTCTTTGACCAAATTCCATAAACTATGCACTTCTTCAGTATGTAAGTGGTCATCTTCTGTCAGTGCTAATACTAACTGCTGCCGTAAAAATTTACCCTCGTCAGATAGCAAATATTGGAATCCTAATCTTGCTGTTGGTAAAACATCGAAACTCTTGTCAGTACGGGCTATGGTAATTAAATTCTCCAATCGCTCCCATTGGAATTTATCATTTTTGAATAAAATATTCAGCAAGCGTCGCCGTAGTTGCGGAGATTCGCCATTCAGTAAGCGCCGAGCAATGTAGGGATAACCAACCTCAAGAATTCTAAAATTCCTATTGAGGCTCAAAGCAATACCTTCTTGAGTAATCAACGAACGGATTATCAGGGCAAATTTGGCAGGAACTCGGAAAGGATAATCGTACATAAGTTCCGAAAACTCGTCGGTGATGGTTTTAAAGTTGAAATCACCAACGTTTTTACCAATAGCATCCCCCAAAACTTTTTCCAGTGCGGGAATAATGGGGCGAATATCGATATTAGGTGTGAGGAAACCCAACTTGACGAAATCTTCCGCCAGGTCAAAATATTCTTTATTGGTCAGATGTACAATCGAGTCTACCAGTGTTTCCTTGGTATGTTCGTCAAGTTGATCCATCATGCCAAAATCGATGTAAGCCATTCTCCCATCTGGCATGGCAAACAAATTACCGGGGTGAGGGTCGGCGTGGAAAAAGCCATGTTCGAGTAGCTGTTGTAACCCCGATGTTACGCCAATTTGGATGATTTCCTCTGGGTCTAAACCGGCTTCGCGGATTCTCTTGGTGTCGGTGAGTTTAAAACCATTTATCCACTCTAAGGTGAGAACGCGGTTAGTTGTGTAGCGCCAGTAAATAGCTGGAACTTTGACTTTCAAGTCATTGCGGAAATTATTGGCGAATTTTTCGGCATTCCGAGCTTCGTTGAGGTAATCGATTTCCTCAAACAGTTTAGTGCCAAACTCATCAACAATTAAAGTCAGGTCATGCCCCAGATTTAAAGGTAGCCAAGGCGATAACCAATGTGCAGCCCATCGCATTAAGTAGAGGTCGAGGGTAAGGGTGGGGCGTAGATTCGGGCGTTGCACCTTAACTGCGACTTCTTCCCCTGTAGTTAGACGACCGCGATAAACTTGACCTAAACTGGCTGCGGCGACAGGTGTCGGTGAAAGTTCACTAAATACTTCCGCGATCGCACATTCGAGTTGAGTTTCGATTAGGTGATAGGCGATCGCACTATCGAAAGCTGGTAATTGGTCTTGCAGCTTGATTAGTTCTTCGAGAAAGTCTTTACGGATTAAGTCGGGACGTGTTGAAAGTGCTTGACCGACTTTAATATAGGTTGGTCCCAAGTTGGTTAACATTTGCCGCAGTTGCGTTGCCCGCTTGTGCCTGTTTTCTTCAACTCGGTTAAACCACTCGTCCAATTTTAGACCCAAGATAAATCCAGCAAAAAACCAAATAATCTTTATCAGTCGTCCCCACACGAGCCAGGGACGAAACCGATAATAACGCGCGATCGCGTCTGGACTATAACGATTTAGCTGAGTAGGTTGATACTGACCCACGCCGACACTGACCTCTGAACCCGATATGTTTACTTTTGTTTTTATCTGTATTCTGAAACTACAATTACGCTTGCAAAAACAGAATACTGATAACCTTTATCTAAAAACAATTCCAATATATGTATTTCCGGGAGTAGTCGGACTTATTCTTGTCGTTTTTACTCGCTGGAGTTTATATATCTTTTTCTTAATTATAGTTTATATAAGTACAACTTTTGCAGGATTGACAAAGGTTTTGATCCAATCTTGAAAATCTGGAAAGCTAATAGGTAATGTCAGTTCTCAAAGCCCAAGGATAAAGGCTTGTAGATATTCTCAATGCTGACTAAGGTTGATGGTGAACCTTGTGGAAAGTGAAAATGTTTCTATTCAACATAAAAGATTTAAAAATCCTAAAATAGCAATATTTCTTAATGTTTTCCCGTAAATTGGTAGTTAAGCCAGTTAATGATCAGTAATCAGCTTTAGTATCTGAATATTTCCGTTTGTTCTCATGCCCTGGTGACTGCGATCGCATTGAGAATACTGATGATTATGGTAAGCAAAAGCCAATGTGAATCTTGGGGTATGATATTGGCATCTGGGCATTCTTCGTGCGACCAAGTAGCAAATAATTTTTGTCATCGCATCACCCGATTGGGTGAGCCATCAGGAGGAAGCACATTTACTGCTCAAGTTATATATTTGCCATGTAATGTTTGCAAAATTTAGCAAAAGTTATTAGTCAGCAGGCAGTGTGTACCTTGACTCTGAGGATGAAAATATGGCTTCAATCCGTCAAATTGTCCGAAGTGCGATCGCAGTTGGTTACATTAGTAATGCAGGGATTCAGCAATTACATAATTTGCTGAAATTGGATTATGAGCCAGAAGATATTGAAGCGTTGATGAGTCTTCACCAAGCTGTAGTCACAGGAAGAGTTCGCCAACTTGCCAATCAATCAAGTCAACCCAGTTTTAAGCCAACTCGTCGTGGCATAGTCAAAATGAAGCTGATTTGTCAAACAACATTTGCGGCTGTCATCGTCGGGACTGTAGTGTTTGCCATGCCCAAGAATTCGCAGCCACCAATGTTTATGGGCGAATTGAGTAATGACATGCAAACTATGGATATTTGGCAGCAGTAGGGAAAGGAGATAGGTAATACCAATTTGAAAAAAGAATGCGACAGATAAATTTTGTCGAGAAGCGTCAGCGTGTCGCTTTGCGAATCAGCTCCTCTGTTCGCTCTTAGAGCGTTCCCGAAGGGTAAGAGGCTATATCGCGTCTCAGATTCTGGATGTGTTGCAAACATTTTTTGAATCGGTATAAGACGCGAAAATTAGAGATAAATCAATACGGTTCGGTTAAGTAAAAATAGCTGTTAGCGGTTAGCTATTAACTTTGAGAATCAATAGCGTCTAGATGCTTCCAGTCTTATTCTTATTCTTGCCCTTTTCCTCCCTAACCCAACCGTATTGAGAGATAAATAGAAATAGGGGGTTTTCTCCGCGTCTCCCCAGTAATCCTAGCCTTGAGTCCCCGACTTCGCCTCCAAATTTTCCAAACGACTGCGTAATTCTTTATTTTGCTGTTTGAGTTGTTCTAATTCGTCGCGCATTTGCCGTAGGGCACTATCTGAACCAATATGCTTTTGGACGTTAGCGATTTCTTCGTCTGCAAATCGCCGCACCCTGCCATCGGGGGTTTGATTCGCCAGATTTTGTAAAATTGCGATCGCTTTTGGAGTTTCCATTTGTCCTAAAGCAACTACCACAGCCACTTGTGTGAGGAAAAATTCTTCTTTGGCAAGTTCCGTCAATCTCTCCAAGATTCCTTCTAAGTTGGTATTATTTTGACCTGTGGAAATTTTCCCTAATGCCCGTATTGCAGTTAAACGCAGGGGTTGGGGAATCCCAAATTTAGTATATTCCAGCACTAAGTCTAATGCGGCTGCGGAGGTTTTCATCGCCGCTAATCCTGAGACTGCGCCGCTCCGAATAACTTCATTCCAACCAGCTTTTTCTTCCAAAACTGATTTTAATAACTTAATTGCTTTATCTTCTTTGGGTTTTTCGTCAACTGTTCCGCTTGTGACTGCACCCAGACTACGACAAGCAGCTGCCTCTACATAGTAACTGCGATCGCCTTTTTGAATGACTTCTTTTAGAGCTTTATAGCTTTCCTGGGTTTTGATTTTTGCTAAGGCTTCCACAACCCCCCGACGCACAAAAGCACTGTCATCTTGCAAACCGGGAATCAAAACTGCAAAGCTCTGTTCTAAGTTAATCTCGGCTATTTGCTTGGCAACTTCTACCCGCACACCCCAAAACTTATCTCGTTTCAAAGCTTCTGCCAGTGCTTTCAGTGCCTCTAATCCTCCTTTTTTCGCCAAGGCAGTGGCAGCATAAATACGGGAAGTTGGATGCGGATCAAATTCTAATTGTGCCTTTAATTCTGGTACTGGGTACTCCAGGGTGACGGTTTTCAGGTAGTGATTGCCAACGTCAAAGCTAATGAATGTCGGCTTTTCTTCCAGGGGAAAATAAAAGCTTTGTTCGGCTTCATGGATACGAACGGTATATGTCGAGATGTTACATGTACTCTCGGAATCTCCCGTATTTTTATACCCAAAACCAATGGGAATACGCAAATCAAATAAATCCGACTGAGTCTGTTTCACAGTCAGCTTTGCCAGCTTCGATTCGCCATCCCAAACATAAGTAACTTGATAATCTGGATGTCCACCGCGATACACATACTGGTCAAACAAAGACATCAAATTGCGTCCAGTGGCTTTTTCGATCGCCCTTAATAAATCTACAGTTTCCACAGTTTTATGGGCATTATCCTGGACAAATGTCTGGATGGCTTTCCAGAATAAATCTTCCCCTAATTCCGCCCGAATCATGTGATAGACACAGGCACCTTTTTCGTAAATGTGGCGATCGTATAATTCAATGGCTTCGCGGTAAACATGTGTCACCATCGGGCGACGGTAGCGTTCGGCATCTTCGGCAAAATAGCTGCGTGCGTCTTGTAATCTGTAGTAAGCAGCTTCATCTACACCATACTCATGTTCCGTCCACATGGTTTCTGAGTATGTTGCCATACCTTCTTTTACCCAAGCATGGGACCAATGTTTAATGACAACTAAATCACCAAACCACTGGTGTGCAAGTTCGTGAACAACTAAACTTTCAGTATTGCGGTTATCGAGTGCAGCCCTTTCATCAAGCAAACATCTATCTGTTAACACCGTTGTCGAGGTGTTTTCCATCCCCCCAAAGATAAAATCATCAACACAAACCTGCGCGTATTTGGGGAAGGGATAAATATAGCCGTATTTTTCGCTCAAAAACTCCATCATCCGGGGAGTTTTCCCCATACTGCGCTGGGCTTCCTCCTCCCGTCCTTTTTCCACGTAGTAAGTAACGGCTTTATCGTTCCATTCATCGCGAAGTTCGGCAAAATTCCCCACAGCCAGCGTCATTAAATAAGTGGGATGGATTTCTTTTTGTAACCAATGATAGATTTGCGTATCACCATCGCTGTGGGTAGCGATTAATTCGCCATTAGAAATAGCAACGTATGGTTTGGGAACACGAACCTTGATTTCGCTAGTTGATAATTGTCCGGGGTAATCAAAACAGGGAAACCAAAACCGGGAATCCTCATCTTCACCTTGTGTCCAAACCTGCGTTGGTTTATCGGGATAATGCTTATCTGGTTGAATAAAGTAGATACCGCGCTGGGGATTTTCCCTAGCATAGGCGATCGCAATTTCTAGGGAACGATCAACTTGTGTCGGCGAGTCAAGTTTGATTTGGAGTTGTTCGCCATCATAATCAAATTCCTGGGGGATGGTATCAACTGCTACGCTTTGAATATTGAGATTAATTGCATCTAGAGTTAAGCGATCGATTCCATTCCGAATCGGCTTAAGTGTAATTGTACAAGTACCTTGATAACTTTGCTGGGCTATATCAAGACTAATATCGAGAAATATATGCTCAACCTGCCCGGGGCGATCGGGATTGTAATGTGGTTTTGCACCTGGTAACTCGAAGGATTTATGACGATGATTGTCCGTATCCAAATAAAACTGCGACATCGACGTTAACTGACCTTATAATCCTGAAAAATTTAACTAAATATAGTCAAGAGAAACAGCAACAACTGTTACGGAACTTATCGGTTGTTAGTTAATTGGCACGGGAAGATTACCAATGAGAACCAAAAGTATCTCACCCCTAAACACCCTGATACAGTGAACAAAAATACTCCCAAGTCTTTGTATAACTTAGGATATCTTGTTTGTGTAGATTTAACAGTTATCAATCAGCAGTAATTCAGTAAACAGTGAATATTATGACTTGGGTATGAGTCTCCGCTCAATTGGAAAAAGAACGCCATTAAGCGATCGCAACTGATAACTGGTGACTGAATTAACCTGATTACCAAAAAACAACGACATTACATTTACGGATTCGCTCTCGGTATTGTTGAAGTAATACTTTGGAGCTATTTTGAGTATGTTTGCTTGTAAGAATAATAATTTTATCAGTAATTCCCGTTAATTTCTGGGTTTGGTCGATAAATCCGAAAACTCTCTAATGACGCTTTCCTTCTTACAGACGACAATTTGACAAAACGAGGATAGATAAAATGCCTGAGAATATACCTGGAAACAAGTCAAAATTTTTAATCCCGGCTGTCGGTGCCGCAGTGGTGTTAATAGGTGGTGTTGCAGCCTACATGTACTTCCTCAAAGGACCTTCAGGCGATAGTTCTGGTGCCTTGGCTAGTGCTAAAGTTGTCCCAGATGATGCAATCATGGCAACATATATTACCACCGACCCCCAAGCATGGGCAAAGCTGGAACAGTTTGGGACTCCTGAAGCTCAACAACTTGTATCCAAAGGGTTAGCAGATTTTAATAAAGATGCATTGGCGAATGGTGGAATCACTTACGATCAAGATTTGAAGCCCTGGCTTGGTGGTGTTATGGTGGCACTTTTACCTCCAAACCCCGTCAAACCTGCCCAAGCAACCCCTCAAAAGACCCCAGAACCGAATGTTTTAATGGTAGTTGGGATTAAAGATAAAGTCGCAGCCCTGAATTTTGCAACTAAAGTCAAATCTAGTAAAGAACTTCAAAATAAAGAAATTGATTACAAAGGTGAAAAAATTACCGAAACCAAAGGTAAGGGCGCACCTACTTACAGTGCTGTTTTAAATAATAATAACTATTTGGTATTCTCTCCTAACAAAGCCACGGTGGAACAGGCGATCGACACCCTCAAAGGCGAACCTTCATTTGCGAATAAGAAAGGTGCTAGTGAAATTTTAGGCAAGGGGATTGATTTAAAGAATACCGTCGCTCAAGTTTACGTGCCCGATTATGCTGGTATGGTCGAGCAGTTACTCAAATCCAACCCCCAAGCAACACAACTACCACCGCCAACATTAGCCCAGATAAAGCAAGTAAAATCAATGGTTGCAGGTGTTGGTATTGATGACGCGGGTGTACGCATGAAGGCAGTGCTGGGTTTAGACTCACAGATGGTTAAGTATCAATACGAACCTAGTGATTCTCAAGTAGTGAATCAATTTCCCGCCGATACAATTGCCCTGATTAGCGGCAAAGGCATCAGTCGTTGGTGGACTGCGATGAACGAACAATCAAAAGATTATCCAGAATTTAATCAAGCAGTACAACAAGCCCGCACCCAGTTAAAAACCATCAATCTAGACTTAGATAAAGAAGTTCTCGGTTGGATGGATGGGGAATTTGGCTTTGCCGCAATCCCCGCGAACCAAGGTTTAACAGCCAGCGTTGGGTTTGGAGGTGCCTTTGTATTTGACACAAGCGATCGCAAAACAGCTGAAGCAACTCTTGGTAAACTGGATGAATTAGTCAAAAAGCAAAACGTGAATATTGCCAAGCGTAAAGCTGGAGATAAAGATATTACTGAATGGCAAGTACCCCAACAAGGGGCATTAATATCACATGGTTGGTTAGATCAGAATACATTATTTTTGGCGATCGGTGGACCAGTAGCCGATGCTATAGCTGCAAATAAGTCCCAGACTTTAGATAGTAGCAATTCTTTTAAGGCGATCGCGGGTTCGTTACAAAAACCCAATGGTGGCTATTTCTATCTAGACATGGACAAAACCATGACTATAGTCAACAAATTTGCGACTCAAGCACAACCAATCCCCGCAGAAGCGTCAGCAATTCTCAATTCCATTCGTGGTTTGGGTGTAACTGCCAGCAGTCCCGATAAATCAACAACTCAAATGGAAATGCTCTTAGCACTGAAACCGAAAGGAGACAAAAAATAGTATAAATATAGATAATTGAGAACTGGATATTTAGAGAAAACACAGAGATGGGGAGGCAGGGAAAATAATCAGATGCAATCAATATCTCCCCATATCTTCCTGTTACTTTTTTACTGACGAGCTTCTATTGTCTGCGTCAAACGCTCGATCGCGCCAGTCAAACGTTCCTGTGATAAAAGATTTGCATCAGGAGTTACTGCTGCTTCTTCTGCGGCTTCAACTTCTTCTTGACGCTTAAACTTTTGAATTGCTTGAATCGCTAAAAATAGCACCAAAGCAATAATCGCAAAGTCAACAATAGAGCCTAAAAATAGTCCCAATCTAATTCCGTCTTCAGGAACTCCATCCTTAAATTTTGTAGCTCCAATCGCTAAATTCCGCCAGTCATTACCAAAAAGCTTCAGTAGGGGATCAACCAAAGGCATAATTACATTGTCCACTAGAGAAGTAATGATTTTGCCAAATGCTGTACCAATAATTACCGCAATCGCCAAATCCACAACATTACCCTTCAGCGCAAACTCCTGAAAATCCCTTAAAAATCCATTTCTTCTTACTCTTGCCATATTCTTACTAAGTGTTTTATTTTTTTGGTGATTTTTTCAAAATTTGATCTCGTTGCAGTTTCACTAAGTAGCAAAGCAACTTGCTCTCTTTTTATCTTTAATAATGGACATATTATCAGTCTTTTGCTAGCAGAGATACAAAGCTATGGGTAATTGCAACAGATACAGGAACAGATATTGCCGAGAGTATGTTTTCTCCTTTCCCAATCATCCTCCTAGACTCAACCCAAGTAAATATGTCATAAGTTAAGAAAGCCCGTCGATCGCAAATTAGTTTATGACTGCTGCTGCAAACAATGTCCCCAAAAAACCCTTGAATTTTGCTTCTCGCATGGTAAATGGTGTACTTGCTATCAAACCTCTAGCTAAATTCGCCAAACACCAAGCCAGACAAATGATGATTAAACGTGCTGAGAAACTTGGTGTACCTTGGACTCAGGAAGTTGAAAAGCTCAAAGGAAGAGATTGGCAAGAGGATTTAGCAAAAATTAAAAATCCCCAACTTACCTACCCAGACTATTACCTCACCTCTTTTCATGCTTACGACAGTGGGAATATGAGTTGGCTGGCTGCATTTGAACTGGAATCTGCTGCCCATGCGGTTCACGCTCGTCTCTGGGAAGATGGAGGTAGGCAAGGAGATGCGAAACTACGCCGAAGCTATCACGATATCCTCAAAGCCCAAATTCCTACGACTCCTCAAACAATCCTGGATATGGGATGCGGTGTTGGCATGAGTACCTTTGCATTACAAGAACTTTACCCAGAAGCAGAAATTACAGGTTTGGATTTATCACCTTATTTTCTCGCAGTTGCTCAATACCGATCGCAACAACGTCAGATAAATAATCTCCAACCCAAAATTAACTGGGTTCACGAGAAGGCAGAATCTACCAACTTACCTGATGCATCGTTTGATTTGGTATCAATTTTTCTCGTATGTCACGAACTTCCCCAATCTCCCACTCGACAAATTTTCGCTGAAGCTAAAAGATTATTGCGTCCTGGTGGTCATTTAGCGATTATGGATATGAATCCTAATTCGGAAGCCTTTAAAAAAATGCCTCCCTATGTCCTGACGCTACTTAAGAGTACGGAACCTTATTTAGATGCATATTTTGATTTGGATATCGAGCAAGCTTTGATCAATGAAGGTTTTCAGACACCTATAGTAGCTCGTAATAGTCCTCGGCATCGTACCATAATTGCCAAAGTGAGTGACTGATTTTATCCTTGATTTGCCAATATTAGTAGCAGCAGTAATACCAGCATTGCTGCTACTGGGATTTTACTACTGGCGGTTGCATCGTCACGCATCGTTTTTGAAGATACTATCTTTTTGGGTAATATCTTTTTTTATCTTCGGGATAATATCAGGTTTACTTGCCCTGGGTTTGCAATGGGGATTTGACAATTTTGCATTACAAATACCAGGCTGGCGACGTTTGATGAGAAATCTGGTTGCAGCTAGCTGGCGACAAGCATTTATAACTATTCCCATAGAGGAAGGGTGTAAATTAATCGCGTTTTTTATACCTATTTGCTATTTTCAAAGGCGATATTATTTTCCTTCCCGGACAATTTTTCTACTAGGAATTTCAGTGTGTCTGGGGTTTAGTGCCCAAGAAAATGTCGTTTACGTTTTTTATGATACTGAATCACTTTTGGACAGAATAATTGGTACGCCATTTCATATCTTCTTTTCCGCACCTTGGATATACATTTTATCTAAAAATATACTCGTAAATTTAAACTTTACAGGTTCGAGAAAGCACTTTTTATTTGCTTGGCTAAATTCAATAATTTGTCATCTTGTAGTCAATATTTTGGCAACTGCTGGAGAGTATGACAGAAATTTGCAGTTCTTCAGCTACGGTTTATTTCCATTTTTATTATGGATGTTTTGGCGCTTTGAGCAATTTTTATGCTTAGTGCAAGATAAACCGATAACACCTTTGATATCTGGCGTAACTCCACAACATCGTTACTGGCAAAAAGGTTTGATATTTTTTGCTCTCATGCTAGGAGGAAATGCAATTTTGGGGATGTTTGTGTTAATTAAAATTGTCATACCTCTAATTTCGAGACAGATTTTTGATTCACAAATACTTTGGTTAATTTTCAGTCGTGCTGCTGTAAATTTTATTTTTGGGATAATTGCAATAGGAATTTATATTTATTTACGAAATGTTGCCAAAAAACATCCCCAAAAACATTAGAGAGACGTTCCAGTGGAACATCTCTTCCTCTGTTAATTTTAGACACTTGCAAACACAACTTGTGTGGCTACATTTGTCGTATTTGTATCGGAGTCACTGCATATAATTTCGCAGGAATTATTGGGACTCTCAATTAATTTAACTTTATGCAGAATGCCACCAATATTTTTAATAGGCGATCGCAATACATTGCTAATATATAAAGCGATATTTTCTGCTGTCGGTACAACTTCAGCAAAAAAGGGCACATCTTTATTTAAAAACATGTGATCAAATGGTTCCACCACATAATCTTCAATAATTTGATGCAACGCACCCAAATCCACTAACATCCCTGTACGCGAATCAATTTCCCCTTTCACAGTCACTTCTAAATGATAGTTGTGCCCATGTCCGTGAGTTCTTGCACATTTTCCGTAAATCTTGGCATTTTCCTCATCGCTCAATTGTGGATGCGCCAAACGGTGAGCAGCACTAAAATGAGTGCTAACTGATAAATAAGCTTCCATACCATTCCCCATATATTCTGCCCAAAGTTCTGGATGTTCAAATAGTTGCACTTTCACTAAGGGTAAATGCGGTGCTAGCTTGTGCCAAATTACCCGCGCAATATTCTCTGTAGTTGGTAGTGTTTCTTGAAATTCTGACCAGGCATCATTGAGAAATGAATAGTCTAAATGACTAGTCACTTGCCCTTTAATTACATGCTTGACATCAGATAAATTTAATACCATGCCATATTCATCTAGTTCTCCAATCATGGAAACGAATAAGACATAGTTGTGTCCGTGACCAGGAAATTTGGCACATGCACCAAATTTCTCAAGATTCTCTGCCTCACTTAATTCTGGTAGCCAATAACGATGACTAGCCGAAAACTGAGCGCGGCGGTTAATAATGCATTGCATGAGTACCTTGGGAGCAAACTGTAAAATTTCTTAATGCTTCACTATTACCAGCATAGACTACTTTTGTAACCGATTGTGAATAAATAAGTTTCTATCAGAATCGCTATTGCCTTTTTTAGTATTTCATGTTCTTCGCCTAGCGTCATAAACTCAATACACCCATCCAAATAAGTAATTCGCAGACTCCGAGAGTCACCAATAGCAGCCTCTATTGTCTCAAATTCCGACCATGAATAATAACCAGGTAGCAAAAGCGTTGTTCTGGAAATGCGATCGCTTCTTCTAAAGTTGGATAAATCATACTATTTAATAGTTTTTATAAGTGTTTATAACTGCTATAATTATGCCTCAATTGAAACAATGCGATATTCCAGACATCACAGTTGCAACTTTTTACCTATTTATAGATTTCCACAGAATCCTGGGCTTCATATAATAATTGTTCGGCAATCCGAAACATCTCCTGCCCTGTGTGTAAATAACCTTCATCATAATTAAGCGGAAAATATTTAAACTCATCTAAACCATCGCTAATTCTGTCAAGACAATAGTAAATATGTGCCGCAGTTCTTGCTAGACTAGGCGGATTTGGTCGAGAACGAAAACTTATTTGTGCTTGTTTAAGTTTTTCCCGACAAGTATCTAAATATTCTTGAAATACGTCTAATAATTCATCATCAAAAGGGTCTGCGGACAAATCATCAATTTGCTCCTCTAGCGAATTAATGATTTCATTGATTAACCCATTGACGGGATTGTAAATAAAATTCAGCCATTCTTCAACCTGTTCATCAATATCTCGTCCAGTTTGGCGCTTGACTTGATATTGCTGTGCAGTTGCTGTGCGCTGTTGACGACTATTAGCAAAATTTTGGGAATAGCGATTGAGCCTTCTATCGTAACTTTGACGGCTTTTTTCGTCACCTAAAACCTCATAAGCCGCATTAATAAGAATAATTTTGTCCGGGTTTGTCCCTTCTCGATTACTATCGGGATGAAATAACTTTACCAAACGACGGTAAGCTTGCTTTATCTCTGTTTGACTTGCATTCTGATGAATTTGTAATGTCTCGTAGTGATTAGTGTCTGTCATTGGTTGTAAAGGAAGAGTCGGGGTTCAGAATACAGGAGGGATTTTTACAACTGCTGGATATCGTTTACTATCCAGAAAATATACTACCCAAAAAATACAAATGAGGCGATCGCTTGCACAATCACCCATTCATAAAATTTTGTATTCTAATAGCTTACTTCTTCACAAAGCTATTCAGTATTTAGTATTTTCCCATTAATCCACCCCAGTATTTGCTCGCGCTTCTAAGTCTTGAAACAAAGGTGTACTTAAATACCTTTCGCCAAAACTGGGTTGAATCATCACAATTAATTTTCCGGCATTTTCAGGACGCTGGGCAACTATGATTGCAGCACGTAAAGCTGCGCCGCTAGATATACCTGATAACAATCCTTCTTCACGTGCCAAGCGCCGACTGTATGCAATGGCTTCTTCATCGCTAACTGCAATGACTTCATCGATTAATTTTACCTTGAGAACCTGAGGAATAAAACCTGCGCCAATACCTTGTATTTTATGTGGTCCTGGTCTACCTCCAGACAATACTGGACTATTGGTAGGCTCAACTGCGATCGCTTTAAAGGTAGGTTTGCGAGCCTTAATTACCTCTGCCACCCCTGTAATCGTACCACCTGTACCGACACCTGCGACAAGAAAATCAACCTTTCCGTCAGTATCCTCCCAAATTTCCTCAGCAGTAGTTTCCCGGTGTATCTTCGCGTTCGCTGGATTGCGAAACTGCTGTAGCATATACGCATGAGGGGTTGTATCAACTATTTCTTGCGCCCGTTGAATCGCACCACTCATTCCCTCAATCCCTGGTGTTAATTTCAGTTCTGCACCATATGCCCGTAACATTGCCCGCCGCTCGGCACTCATTGTCTCTGGCATTGTCAGTATTAATCGATACCCTTTAGCTGCGGCTGCCATTGCTAAAGCAATACCAGTATTCCCCGAAGTTGGTTCGACTAATACGGTTTTACCTGGAACAATTAAGCCCTCAGCTTCCGCAGCATTAATCATACTTAAACCTATCCGGTCTTTTACGGATGCGGAAGGGTTCATACTCTCCATTTTGACTACAATTGTTGCAACACATCCTTCAGATTGAGGTATTCGATTTAACTGTACTAAAGGTGTATGACCAATAATTTCCGTAATGTTACGAGCAATTTGCATAATAGTTAATTGTTAATTTGTAATTGCTACCGGTTATTGGCTTTAGTTATCGCTTATGTTTGGCAGTTCAATAACTACTCATCACAATCGAATAACTACTAACCTTTAACCAATAACTAAATGTAATACATAATATCCAACTGCTTGCGGGCATCTCGCTGTTCACAGACATCAGCAAGAGTATACTTCTGCAAAATTGAATTGGCAGCCTGACGAACTTCTTGCCAAATTTCTTCCACAATTGCACTATCTACTGTTGTGGGTTGGGGTTCCTCTTCACAAGTCCGAGCGTCTAAACCTTCTACACAAGCTAAAATCTCAAAAATTGTTATTTTCCAAGGTTCTCGCGCCAGCAAATAGCCACCCTTAGAACCTCGTTGGCTTTTGACTAAACCTCCACGTCTCATGGTTGCTAGCAATTGTTCCAAATAGCGATCGGGAATATTTTGCTGCGCCGCAATTTGCCGAATTTGTAGCGGCTCTCCATTTTGGTAATGGGTAGCCAGTTCCAATAATGCCAAGATTGCGTATTCTGATTTGCACGATAGTTCCACAGGCAGCAAATAACTTAATGGGCAATGAGGGAATGGGTACAGTTGGAGCCGGAATAAAAGAAGGTATGTCAAAAATAAATCTTGAAACTGTACCTAAATTTGTTATTCCCAATTCATTACTCCGTAATCCTTAATTCCCTTCTTACAGTATACTCCGGTTCTCCACTGGGGTTTGTTACTTTCTGTCGCTAAAAATAAAAATCCCCACTTTTTAGTGAGGATTTCAGTTTGAGATTGTTACTTGTATCTAGCAAAGACTAAAAAACAAATAACTAATAAATTAAATCAATCTGAGAAATCTTAGAAAGTGAAGGTTGTTCTGAGAGTACCGATGAAAGCATCGTTGTTGTTGCTGCTTTGACCGGGTGCTGTCAACCAGATTACACCAGGAGTAATCGAGATGTTGTCGCTAACGCGGTACTTGTAGAATCCTTCAATGTGGTAAGGAACATCGCGATTACCTCTACCAGCATTAGCTAAAGAGTAAGGTTCAGCGCCCGCAAAGATACCAAGTACGTTACCTTTCTTACCAAAGTCAGGCAGTGCTACACCTAAACCGTAGCTCCATGCTTCCTTATCATCATTAGAACCGTAACCAGTTATATCGTGGTACGAGACAAAACCACTGATGGAGAGCTTGTCGCTAGGTCTGAATGCTAAGGAAGCTCCATAGGAGTTACTCGAAGAAGCACTTTGAGTACCAGTAACTCGGTTCACACCAAGCACGTTTGCTTGGCTAGTACCAACAACACCAAGATTTCTGCCGTTTACATCAGTACCAGCTATTCCACCACCATCAAACAGGGTGCTACCTGCACCGTGATAAGCGTGAACGTAGGTTGCAGCTAAAGCAATACGTTCACCCAAGTTGAAGTTAACTTGTCCAAGGGCTGCATAGTTACCTTCAAACAGACCTGTACCTTGGCTGATCTCGCCTGCTGCTGCACTGGGTCTATTAGCTTCCGATGCCAAGTAACCAACAGTAACAGAGCTAGGCTTGAGGATACCGCCACCTTTACCAAAGGGGATACTCAATGCTGCACCAGCACCACCTCCGATACGGTAGATGGGACTTTCTGACGCGAATGTGGACAACGCGCCATTACCACCGTCGTAGTCTTCAAAGTAGGGGTTGTTAGTTGCTGCGTAGTCGCTGTGGATACCACCTGTTGCAGCTACATACAAATTAGCTGGACCAACGGGAACGTAGTAAGCCAACCAATCAAGAACAACATTATTATTGTTGTTGCCAATGTTAAAGGTTTGGGTTCCTTCAAAAGTGCCGTTGGGTCCTGCAAAGTTTCCAGCAGCATCGCGGGTTCCTAAGTCTAAGCGGTTAGCATTACCTGCTGATAAACGGGTATGCAATACATCCTTACCAGTGAAGCTGGTTTGTAAGTCTAGACGAACACGATTTTGGAAAACAGTGTTGTTTCTGTCACCAGCATCATCACCAAATGCATCAGTAACAGCAAAAATTGCTTCACCAACGAGTTTGGTTGTGGTGGAGAATTGGTTTGCTTCCAATTCAGCTGTACGTGCTTCTAAAGCATCAACACGACCGCGAAGGGTTGCGAGTTCAGCGCTAAACTCTTCTTGTAAGCGCTGTAAGGTTGCTAAATCTTCTTTAGTCACCAAGTCAGCAGTTGCGGTTGCGATTAATTCGTTAACACGATCCAAACAAGCATTTAAACCTGCGGCAAATTCGTAACGAGTTAAGGCACGGTTACCACGATAGGTTCCGTTAGGATAACCAGCGATACAACCGTAGCGTTCTACGAGTGATTGCAATGCTTGGAATGCCCAATCGGTTGGTTGAACATCAGAAAACTGAGAAACCGATGTTACTTGAGCTTGGGTATTGCCTTTCCCTTCGTTGCTGTACTTATTGATTTGATCCAAAGTGTTGACTTCAGTCTGCTGAGGCTGTGCTTGAGCCAACAAATCGGGTGTTTGAACTGCTTCGATAGGGGTAGCGGCTGAAAATTCTGTTGTTGTGGATGTTTCTGCCTTAGCTACTTCTGTTGTGGTTGTGCTGGGAGCCGCATAAGCCGACGACGATACCAAAAGCGCCGCGCCTAATACTGCTGGGCTAATTACCAATGATTTCCACAAAATATTTTTTGACATCTTTTCTGTTCTCCTCACACCTTCTGTAGACATCTTGTTTGCTGCAACTAAATGTTTAGTTAATGCTACTTGATTGCTTAGACCTGATTGGCGGGCAAAAAGTGCCCGCTATAGTTATTAGTTTTAGCAAAGCTAAATACAATTTTATAGTCAGGTTAAGAATTTATGCGATTAACTTATGAGAATAAAATTGCTTTATAACTTGACATTATAAACCACTGTTTTCGTCCCATGACAAGATAATAGCGTTCACCAGGCTAACTGTCACATGTTGGGAGAATATATTTTCGTGTGGGTTTTGTACTGTCAGTAGATTTATCTACGACTTCTGAAGAGTACATAACTCTACCCAAGTATCAAGGAAAATACCTTCAGTGATATGTAGGACGCTTGATATAAGCTTTATATACCCACACTATATATTATATGTCTGCGAGTTCGATTTTGGATCAGGTTCACCTCAAAAGACTGAAGTGGAAAATTGAAGCAATTATGTGGTAGACACCGATCGCAAAAATCAATTTGTTGATTTTTGTATTTTTTATGTCTATTTTTATATCTAAATAAGCATATATATAAATATCTATAAATAAATTTATCTATAAAATATAAATTAATCAATATGAGATATCACGAGGGCTAAGTTAAAGTCGTTCTGTGTCAAGCCTCCGGCATCATGGGTAGTCAGGGTAATATTCACTTGATTATAAGAAATTTCGATATCGGGATGATGTCCTGCTGATTCTGCTGGCTCTACAAGTTTATTTACAAATGCGATCGCCTCAATAAAGTTTTTGAATTGGCGCTGACACAGGAGTTTTTTTCCTACCACCGTCCAACCAGTGAGATTTTTCGCTTTTTCTTGAATTTCTAACTCACTCAGCAGTTGTGCCATGTCAACACCTCAAAATATTTTGCCGATTTTATTGGCAGTATATAGCAGTATATAAAATCCTCAGAATCAAACTTTGTAGCGTTACAGTTTTCTGTGGAGCAGTTTCGATACAGCAATAAATTGGAAATAGAAATTAAAAGACTTATAAATATAACTATCCGCTCTTATTTAAATCGGATGACTTAAATAAAAGCGGTCTAGCGGGTCTTCAGATTGCAACCAGACTGCCGGAAGGAACTCCAAGCTATCTAGCCACTTAAGCTAACTTAGTCAGTTAAGTTGACTAAGAGTAACTCCTAGAGAACAGCCCCGGCACACAGCCGGCTAACTGCAACCTGATGACCCATGCGTATACTACTTTCTATCATGGGCATCACCTCCTTGTTGCCTAAACGGTCTTTATCTCAAGGACAGAAACTAATGTTTCTGCATGTTTTTCACTGAAAACAAATATAGCACATACTTCCAGGAGCATGTCTAGTGGTGTATGAAAAAAAAATCGAGCGATCGCAATTGGCGTTAGATTGCGTAGAACCAAGTCAATGATATTGAGGATATTGAGCAAATATCCTCAATAAAAACCCCACCGTAAGGCAGGGTAAAGAAAACAGAATCATGCGAGAAAGCTAATCAACCTTAGAGAGCGTTACCGCGTGGTAGAAC
>NZ_JAYGHN010000011.1:42419-169181 GCF_034931845.1 Calothrix sp. UHCC 0171 | reverse complement strand
GAGGAAGCTTAACATAGCCCTTCAATACCAAATTTTATTTCCAAATCCCATTCGATACCAGAAATTATCTAAAAAAAGTATGAATGCACAACTAACCCACGAGGAAATCGACTCGGCACGCGAGTTATTGCAGGAATATCAACCAGCAAACAAAGCCATTGATGCTATAGAACGTCATCATGGTAATCTTGAGACATCGTTTGAGGAACTGTGGATTGAGAAAAATGGTACATCCACAACAAAGGAAAAGAAAAGCCTCTGGGAAATCACATTAGAAGTTTTACGTGAGGAAATTTGTAGTGATGAAGGATTTCGCGCTCGTCTCGGCGAATATACTAAAAGTCCGGAAAACGCAGTATTATTAACTACGGCAATTACATCATTAATAGCTTTAACAGCTATTCCTATCGATCCATCAATCGCCACTATTATTATTCTCTACATTCTCAAAATTGGCTTGAATGTTTATTGTAAATATACTGAGCCAGGTGATAAAGGAGTAAATTTAGCACCAGTAAATTAAGCTTCATGCAAAGGCGACAACTTCGTTGAGCTAGGCTGAGGTAACGCTCCGCGAACGCTAATACAATCAGCACAAAACCCCAAACACTGAAAATGCGATCGCAGCAATAATCGATAGCTTATATGCTCAATTACCTTGATAAAATCTATGCATTCTATGTATTAATGTTTACTAAAATAAGAAACAGATGACTTGGGATTTTATTCATCGAGGAGAAATCAGCTTTCCTGATTATTGCTGCACTACCAATCTTTAATATCCAATCCCCACTTAAAATAAACTTAAAATAAAAATAGAATCGCCTCAATTAACATATAGACTCATGAATAAAAAGCTTAAACCAGATTGGGCAGGCGAAGACGTGCTTTCCCAATTTGTTAACTTGCTCATCCAAACCAAGCCTATCTACAAGGTGATGAAACACCAGGCTCGGCAAGTTATTATCAAAACGGCTGAAAAAAATGGCGTACCTTGGCGCAAAAATTATGAGAAACTCGCAGCATCTCCTGTACAGCACCACTTTGACGCTGTAACTAATCCCCAAGTAACTTACCCCGACTATTACAAAGTGCCATTCCATGCCTATTCGGAGGGGAATCTGTGTTGGAAGGCAGCCTTGGAAGCACCTAGCGCCACTTATTCAATGGCTTTGCGCGTATGGAAAAATGAACCCCTAACCTGGCAAGCCGCACATGACAGATTACGTGGTAGTTTTCACAACATTTTGGGATTATATGCACCTCAAAAGGTTGAAGATATTTTAGATGTTGGTTGTTCGGTGGGTATTTCCACCTTGGCACTACATCGATATTACCAAAATAAACAAAATCACCCTGTTCGCACTGTCGGGTTAGATTTATCACCTTACATGCTAGCGGTTGCGAAAATTCTTGATGTTAACAACGAAATATCCGAGTGGTTGCACCTACAAGCGGAAAATACCGGACTTGCAGATAAATCCTTCGACTTAGTAACGCTGCAATTTCTCACCCACGAACTACCCAGCGCAGCCTCAAAAGCAATTTTTCGAGAGACTTATAGATTACTACGTCCCGGTGGCGCGATCGCAATTGTTGATAATAATCCCAAATCTCCCGTTATCCAAAATCTTCCTCCTGTTCTCTTTACTCTCATGAAAAGCACTGAGCCTTGGAGTGATGAATATTACACATTTAATATTGAAGCAACTCTGGAAGATATTGGTTTTGAGTCAGCATTAACAGTAGACAGTGACCCACGTCACCGAACAATTGTTGCCAAAAAACCCTTGTAATAAAAACTACTGTCACCAAGGAAAGCATGAAAATATCTCTCAGGCGATCGCTGCTATCATTCTCAGTAATTTAGAGAATTGTGTTTAGGGGTTGCTGAAATGTTACGGAAGATTCTGACTAGTGATGACTCCATCTAACTGGATATGATCCCAATCACCATCTTGAATCGGCTTACCTGCATAATAAAATTGCACACCCTTAATCCAATTTCCTTGATAGTTCGGTTGGACAAAAGTTCGTGTTAACGTCGCAGTTGTTGCATAGCCGCCTGCACTACCTTGGAAATAACCATAACGCCAACTTTTTCCCGAACAACCGGGAATTGAAGGAGGTGTATTTCCTGCTTTTACCCAAGGATGTTCATCCAAATTCACTGTCGCAATCCCGTCTTTTATGCTTTTGATTTCTATTGGTAAATCGCAAAATTTATAACGGGAAATTAGGGTAGATAATTTCTCTAGCTGTTGGGTTTGGTTGAGCTTAGAGTCAAAACTGACATACAAATCGGTTTGCACTGCGCTTGCCTGTTCATCTGTCCCGTAGACTGTGAGGGGTTTTGCGTTTCCTGGTGTTCGATATAAATATTCTGTGAGCATCCCGCCACCAAAAGCAACTGCCGCAACTACTAATAAACTTATCCAGAGCGTATATTTATTCTTTAACATATCTCAACCTCTACTTTTACTGTTAGCACTAAGAGATATTGAGTGATGCATCTGGCGCTGATGAATAAATATGAGTGTCATGCATCTCCTATTATTAAGTTAGAGAATAGTTATAAATAGGTAATATCTATTCTTAATGTAGGAGATAATTTTGAGAATCTTGTGAGGATCATGCCATCTCTTGCTTGATAGATGTGACGGCTAAATTTAATCCAATACAGTTCAGTTAAGGCTTTTTCAGTTGATGTATTGAAAAAACCAAGAATTGGCAGATAATCCCCTAAACCCCCTACAGATTACAATTAAAATTTCTCCACGTCTCTAAGTCCCGAAGTCCCCGCGTCACTTTTAATGATGAGGTATTCCACCAGACATAATAATTTAGTATTCTTCACCCCTAATTTTGACTCCTACTTCCGATTCACGCATAGGCAAAGTGATGGGATTTGGAGGTTGTGGGGCTGTAATTTCCTTAATAGTTAATTTCTTATTGTTGACAGCAAAATTATCTCTTTGATTAATCAGGTAAATACTAACTAAAGTTAAGCCAACACCCGACCATTGTACTGTTGTCAAGACTTCCCCAAGTAATAAATTACCAAATAACAATGCAAATACAGGAGTTAAAAAGGTCAGAGAACTCAAACTCGTCAGACTTCCACTCGAAGCAAAATAGAAAAATAAAGCATAGGCGATCGCACTACCAAATATTGTCGCATAACCCAAGGCTAACCAGTCGGAGGTGACTAAACCACTCCATTGCTCTGTCTCCGAGACTGCGGAGATACCCCACAAAGGCAATCCACCCAAAATCATATGCCATCCCGTTGCCGTCACTGGATCAGCATATTTACAAACGAACCGAATCATCACTGTTCCCACAGCCATTGATAAAGCTGCCAGCAACATTAACGATTCACCGCTATCCAGTAATAAATGTAAATTCGATTGTAAATAATTAACTGCTTCACTCGCTGAAAGTAAAGGAAGATGCAAACCGGAATGGGAAAAAACTGGACTGGAGAACAAGCTTAAAATCCACTCATCGGGTAAACCAATACAACTAATACCCGTAACACCCAGAGCTAAACCTAACCATCCCCACAACCCAATCCGTTCTTGAAACAACCACAACGACATTAAAGCGACTGCAATCGGCTGGGAGTCAATCATTACCGAACCTAAACCAGCCCCAGTGCGAACTAAACCTTCAGCCAGAAAACCTTGAAACAAACTTCCATCCACCAGCGCAAACAATCCAATCCAACACCACGCTTTCCAACCTTGCGGTTGAGGTTTACCCCTGGATGCAGCAAAAATCAAAATTAAGATGCCAGCAGGTAAAATTCGTATCCCTGCCATAAATAAAGGTGAAGTATGGGCAATTGCACCTTTCATTGCTACCATCGCCGTTCCCCAGAGGAAAAACGGTGCGATTAATAATAGCGGAGCTAGGGGAAGTCGCGATGCACGCTCGTTCATTTGCATGGGGTTGCTGAAGCCTTATGTTTCACAAAATGTAGTTGCTTTAACTAATTTTACCGAAACATTTCATTTTGTGAAGGAAATAATACTCAGCGATACTACTCGGTTAAGGTTGAATCAGACTTTGGGGTGATTCAGTTCACCATGACTCCGTAATTATTTCTTTTTCTCGGCTTCTTTTTGTGATTCTTCGCTGTAGTGCCGATATAGTTTTGTCCGAATCTGTGCTTCTTCATAGCGACTGTGGTTAGGTGGAACCTTAGCCATTAAATCTGATGCTCTTTGCCAGTTAGCAGCCAATTGTAACCACTGAGTCGAGGTTTTTGCCTTTTTACCAACTTCTGCTGCTTCATTGGCAATTCTGACGGCACTGGCAAAATAATCTGGCGATCGCATTGCCCTATTTTGATTGGTTTCTCCAGATGATTTTTCTGATGTTAACTGGTTGCTACTTTGGGAATCTAAGGACTTGCCTGCTGGTATAAATGATTGGGAATTCGCTGGTTGCTGTAATTCCTTTAAGCGATCGCCCAGTAAAATATATACAGCGACACTAACCATTGCAAAAAACATGCATATACTAGTCGCCAGTAATATCCATCCCCAGACAGAATTTTTTGGTTTATTTTTATTAGTAATTATTATTGAATGCGAAGGACTCACCTTGGGAAAATTAGTTTTTGCAGTTTCCATTTTCCGCTCTTGCAAATCCTGAATTAATTGCTGAAAAAAGCCAGGTTTCTCTAAAACAATTTCCTCTGACCAAAGTAATTGATTTTCTGGATCACGATGAATTTCCTCTAGCCAAAGTAATTGTTGTTCGCGAACAATGCGGGAATTAATATTGATTCGATAAATATTTCTCGGCGCAATTGATTTGAGAATTTCACCTATTTGTGCCACTAAAGTTGTCTTTTCCAGCTGTTCTTGGGTATCAGCTTCACATAGGAGCTGCAAAACACCATTATCGAACATTGCCCTAGTTCTGACACCTGAATCTGCCAGTCTTTGGTTTAGCACCTGAATAATGGCTGCAACACTGCCTTGTTGCGCTTGCCAAAAGATATCGTTAATCCTATCTACCATCATTGGGGTTATGTTTATAGCCCTTATACCCTAAATTGTTAATTAATAAATTAAAGATATTGCAGCTCGTGTTATTTAAAGCACAAGCCTATTCTTCGATTGTATGGGGAAAAGATCATGTTGCCAAATAAAGAATCAGCTAAAACTTTTCCTGGCTGTGGCAATCTACAATCGTTATTTCTTAACTTACCCAAAAGTAAACCAAAAGTAACGTTAGGGTTGTTAAAGGTAATCCAAAACGCAAATGTTCCCAGAAGGTTAGACGATAACCCAAATCTGCTGCCGCTTCCACAACTATCAAATTTGCCACAGAACCAAATAAAGTTAAATTACCTGCAAGGGTTGAAGACGCAGCCAGTAATAACCACGACTGAGGATTATCTTTGGGGATTAGGGGTTCGAGGAGTAACACAGCCGGAACGTTAGAGATTAAATTAGAGACAATAGAAGTTACAGTAATTAAACCAGCAGATGTATCAATGACTTGAGTAAAGGGTTGAATGAGATTTAATTTTTGAGTGACTTTGCTCAGGATAAATAACCCGGAAAACATCACAAGTAAATTCCAATCTACTTTTTTGAGGATGCGCTGAGGTTTCAGACGACGGGTGATTAATAATAAACTGGCGGCAACTAGGGCTGATTGGGCTAAAGGTAAACCTGCTGCAAAGGCTATTAACAGTCCAGTTGTAATAATGATAGTTTTATTGAATAAAGGCTGATAAATAAATGGCTTGCTGATGTTCAGCTTTTCGCTGGATTGATTCACCGCCAAAGGCGATCGCACTTCTGGATACAATAGCCACAGTAAGATAATTTGAATTGCCATACCTGCTACAGCAATTGGTAGCAATGCTTTGAGAAAATCAAGATAGGCAATGCCAGAAAACGAAGCAATCAAAATGTTTTGGGGATTGCCACTCAGGGTTGCAACCGAACCAATATTCGTCGCTGCTGCCATTGTCAATAAATAGGGGATGGGATTCAAATTTAAGGCTTGAGTCAGAGTCAAAGTTAGCGGAGTTAGAACCAGCGCTAGTGTGTCATTGAGAAAAAACGCTGACATGACACCGCTACCAAGAGTTAAAGCTATCAACAATCCAAACGGGCTACGAGTAAAACCCAATAACACCAATAACGCACGCGGAAAAAATCCCGCATAGGTTAAGTTCGCATTAACTACCATCATGCTCAACAAAAATACGATGGTATTGGCATCTATCGCTTGCCATGCACTCTCTAAATCTATTACCCCTAGAACAATTAAAAAACTTGACCCCACTAGGGCGATAGTAGCGCGATTCATTCGTAAGCCGGGAATATAACCCATGCCTAACCCCAGGTAGGTTAGCCCTAATATGCTGTAGGTTAAAAACTTGAGGACAATCACTAATCTTTAGTGTAATATTTATTACTTTTGTTTTTGGAAAGCAGTAGCATAGCTCACTTTTTACCTCTGTTAATTCCCATAAAATCAACTTAGTCAACTATTTTGTAATATCTGGGAACCTATCTAATCGTATTTACTTCTTTTGTGAATGGAGAATTTTCCAAACCACAAACCAGTATTAATACTTACTATAGGTATTAATCTATGATAAAGTCATTTATTCACACAAAAAACTGTGCATAAAACGGACATATATATGTCCAAAGGTAGATGTCTTTATTAAAATCTTAAGTATGTCAAGTTATGAACAAAATTGTAACCCCTGACTACCATTCGTCAGGAATTTGCGATTAACTGGACGTAGATAGTAAATGAACTTAATTCGGGTCGCTCCCGTTTTATACTTTACACTGAGATTGTATTTAGGTTCCTAGCCAGTTCTTCCGGGAGAGATAGTTAGCAAATAGTAAGTCGTAGATGTTTTTCATCTACAAGTATTGAAAACCAGTTCAAAACCCTCAATTATAGAGAGGAGTGAACCATGAAGGTATTTGGAAATACCAGTAAAAAGATTTTTTTCGCCAGCTGGGTATCTCTCGATCGCGCAGAAGTCAACGACGAAGCCAACGATAAAAGCTTTACTCAACAGAATCCAGTCTCTAACAAAACAAGACGTGATTTTTTCCAGCCATTGCGGAATTGGATCGATAACATTCAAATTCGCGATCGCTATTTTGCCCACCGGATTTGTCAGTCGATCCCCGCACAATGTCCATTTGAACGCGACGTGAAACTATTTGGCAAAACCTTGTTTCACATTCCGCCAATGTGTAAGCTGAACCCTGTATATGACGAGGTTGTTGGTTTGCGGTTTCGGGCGTTGTGTTATCTGGCTGATGAATGTGGGGAGGATATTTCCCAATATTGTTAATCGAAGTGAGAGAGGCAACTATCGCCTCTCTTACTCATTTTCAGGCTAAGAGCTAATTCTTCCACCTTTGAATTGCTTTTTGGGCTGCGTCGTAAGCGGAGGTTCCTTCGGGAACTAAAGTAGCTGTAGCAATAGCTGCTTTCCTTTCTCCTTTTGCGGCGCGGTTTTTAGCAAGTTTGAAAATTTCTTTGCTCCATGTATCGATGGATTTTTGAGCAATGTCGAAGCCAGGTTCGCCCTTGGAGACTTTTTTGGCGACTTCGATGGCGCGGTTGTAAGTCGATGCTTGTCCGGGTTTGATTAAACCAGTGGCAGCTTGGATGAGTGTTTTGTTACTCAAATATTGTTTTGCCTGCTGTCGCCATTGGTTGATGGCTATTTTTGCTTGTGGATGTAATGCTTCCGAGTCACTAATCAATTGAGCGGCGGCAATTGCTGAAGAGTATTGACGTTTTTTGGCGCGTTGGTTAGCGAGTTCAAATATCATACTATTCCACATTTGGATATTTACTTGGGCTTCGCCGTAACGTGGTTCATTTGGCTTGATTTTGCGTGCAGCTGCGATCGCTAATACTAGCTCACTGGCTTGATTAGGACTTAGGGATAATTTGTTTAACTCAGACAACGCCTGTTTCCGACTTTGAGTTTCGGATGGTTCGAGAACCACTGGAACTGTTGGTGTTGACGTTGTTGTGGGTGTGGGCGTTGGTGTTGCTGTTGCCGTTGCTGTTGTTTCACCTACTGTCGGTGCATCAGCAGGTAAATCAGTCGGTAAATCAGTCGGTGAATTAATGGCAGCAGGGTTAACTGAAGGTAATGTTGCTGGAGATGGATTGACTGTTGCCGTTGGAGTTGGTTTGGCTGCTGGTGTGGTTGGTGTCGCTGACGGAGCCTGCGTCTGAGTAGCTGGTGTTTGTGGTGCAGTTTGATTGGCTGGAGCATCGGGCAGCGTTTGTACAAATGATGACTCGTCAGGATTGGGGTTCGATGGCACTGAGTATGTTTGCTCAACCTTGGAATCAGCATGATGGCGGAATATCAAAATAATTGTCATTCCTATCAACAAAGTCATGCTCCCGCCCCAGAGTAGTACCTGCATCCAAAAAGGAAGCCCCGTATTTGTTTCCTGACTGGCGGTGTGGATTTTAGGAATCCCCGAAATCGGTTGTGATATTTCTACTTTTGATTTCGCGGGGGGAAGTGAAGGCGGTAACGAACGTTGAATTGGTTCCTGGATTCCGGAGTGAACATGACTTTGTTTACCAAAGCTAGTGGTGGCGGAATTCTTAATTAGCTGCGAATAATTACTAGAGTTGTTAGTTGGGT
Source organism: Calothrix sp. UHCC 0171 (assembly GCF_034931845.1). Lineage (NCBI taxonomy): Bacteria > Bacillati > Cyanobacteriota > Cyanophyceae > Nostocales > Calotrichaceae > Calothrix > Calothrix sp. UHCC 0171. The sequence continues at coordinate 160,501 of NZ_JAYGHN010000011.1, read as the reverse complement.
AACTATTCGAGTTGATTTGTGAATGTGCTGGTGGATGGAACTGCGAGTAGTTACTAGGAACATTTTCTTCTAAAGAAGGAGATGCGATCGCTTGTGCAAAGATTTCTTCGGATACTACTATCGCCGCAGCATCCATATCGTTTTCAAGTTCAGAGTTTCCCAAAATGACCTGCTTGCTTGAAGTAATAACAGTTACAGGGTTTTGCGTCGGTCGCCAGTAATACTGACATAATTCTGGTGTCCGCACGCTAAGATAGGCTTCTAACTCGCCTAAAGTTTTACCATGATCCGAACTCAGTGCTTCTAGGAGCGCTGCTGTAAAAAAGCCATGTCCAAGTTCGGTGCTTTCGTAGGAAAATTGTTCCGGCTGACAGGAGAGAATCAAAGGAACTTGCAATTCTTGTGCCAGTTCAATGATTTCTTGTCCCACAAACGTATCTAGCCCTTGAGTTGTAAAAGCACGGTTAATATCAAGCAAAATTAATGCATTGACATTGACGCTGTGCAAAGTATGCATAATTGTGGCAATTTCAATACCTGTCTCCTCGACAAATTCAGGCTTGCCATCGACTGGCATCAAATAATCCTTGCCATTGTGGTGTATTCCATAACCACTGAAGAAAAACCATACACGGTCTTGCGATCGCCAACAAGCAGCAGCTAAATCCTCAAGAAGTAGCAAAATATTATCTTTTGTCGGGAAAGTTGGTCTATCTCCAATCGGTGGAGAACTATCACTCATCAGCAAAGACTGCTGCTGTCTGAAGCCTCCATTAGATACCAATAAACCTCGAAGCGCCTCAGCATCAGCCTGGGCGCAAGCTAGAGGTTGGAGAAAGTGATATTGATTTATGCCTATAGCGATTGCCCAGTTTTTTGCCATCGCGCTCGATCGTATTTTGGTTTGCAGAATCGAAGAGTTGCGGTGAACCAGTGCTTTGCACAGAGGAGTTTCTGAGGTAGCGGATTGCAGGGTGCCCCTGTTGTTGCAACTGGTAAATACCCAGGGTTTGCCTATGTAAAAAAACAAGGCTAACCTATGTCTATTAGTCTAGATAATTGTCATCAAAGCCAGAAAATAATAGGTTATTTTTGATACATACCTTAATCCAATTTCCAGGTCATCAGTTAGTGAGATCAAACAGATGCAAAATCGTACTCAAAACCCAATTAGCATAAATACCCTTTCCAGAAAGAATTTTTTAAAGTCGTTTACTCCATCTATGACAGCCTTCAGAGCAAAAATCCGGATACTCAATACTATATTGTTGTTAGGAACAGCCGTACCTATATGGGTAATTGCGGAGGGAATCGCTCCACAAGTTGTACAAGCCTATACAGCACGAGCCGATATTGTTATTGATAGTTTGTCAGAAGAAAGCTATGAAAGTATGGTACGTCGGGCAGAAGCCGCAGCCCGTGCTGGCGCACAACGCAGTTTTGACAAAGATATATTGATAACAGAGGTTTCCGTCATCATTTCCGGACAAAATTACGGTGCGATCGCGCCAATATTAGAACTCAGAGTGAATCGACAGCAATGGCGCAGTCGTCCCGACCCCCAAATCTGGGCAACATATTTTAAGAGCGCGCGATCGTTGTTATTGTTTAACCAAACACAAACCCCCACTGAAGCAGCAGTACCAACTGCAAGTGCCTCAAATTAGGGAATTGAGGGTGTGGGTGCTGAGTGTGGCAACTTGTATTTCTCCACCTTTCCCAATGCCCAATTTCCCACAAATGACATAGAATAGGAAGGTTGTCAAAAATTGCGGTATCCGCTACTATGGCTTGCCCAAAGAAGAAAACCTCAAAATCAAAACGTGACTCGCGTCGCGCCACCTGGAGACATAAAGCTGATGTTCAAGCTCAAAAGGCTATGTCCCTTGGCAAATCAATTCTGACCGGACGTTCAAACTTTGTCTATCCAACAGATGAAGATGAAGAAGGCGAAGAAGAGTAAAATCTAGGAGTTAATTGGGAGTTAGGAGTCAAAAATTAGGAGTTAGGAATTAAAAATTAAATAGTTAAAAATTTTAAGTATTTCTAACCTCAAATTTATTATTAACTCATCACTCCTAACCCCTAACTCTCCACTTTAATTTCATCTAAATGCTAGGAAAATTTTTTCAAAAACCTACAGGGGAAGATGCAAACCGCGTTCCTCCTGGTCAACATTTGGCTAGTGGTTTCCCTGTTTTAACCTATGGTGAAACTCCACAAGTCAATACTGATAAGTGGGAATTTCGTGTTTGGGGTTTGGCTGTACCCAAGACTTTTACTTGGGAAGATTTTATGGTATTGCCCCAAAGTGATTTTACGGCTGATTTTCATTGTGTGACGCGATGGTCAAAACTTGATGTCAAGTGGACTGGTATTAAAGTCACCGACTTTATGCAAGCGATTGAAGTTGAACCACAAGCAAAGTATGTGATGGAACATTGCTACGGTGGTTATACAACTAATATTTCAATTGATGATTTATTTCGGGAAGAGAACTTTTTTGCCTGGAAATTATTTGGCGAGCCGCTCTCAGCAGAACATGGTGGACCAATGCGTTTAGTTGTGCCACATCTTTATGCTTGGAAAAGTGCTAAATGGATTAATGGTTTAGAATTTTTAGCCAGTGAAGAATTAGGTTTTTGGGAGTGTAATGGTTATCATCGACGTGGTGAACCTTGGGCAGAGGAACGTTATAGTTATTAAATAAATAGTTATTAAGTATTCGTGTGAAAATCAATTGAACAAGTAGTGTGGGCATCGGGAGCATCCCAAATGTGTAAATTGTTTTTTGTAGTGCTGGCTCTCTAGCCCGTTTCCTGGAGATTAGGAAGCTTTCCGGCTCCCACTACAAATTTTATTTTTGCAAAATTGGGATGCTCCCTGGACATCTTGCCCACCTTTGGGAAATAGCAAGCGAGACGCTTGCACTACTTATTTTTACATGATTCCTAAATTGATCTTTCCAATTTTTTTACTCGTATTTAAGTAGGAAGGTGCAATTAAATATAAAACCTCTGTAGGATGGGTTAGCCCAGCGTAACCCATGCAGAATAATACTTTGATGCGTTACGGCTACGCCTAACACATCCTAACTTTGATTAAACCTGGCTACTTATATTGCAATACGGTTCAGTTAAGGTTATTAGTCAATCGATTTGCTGAGAACCAAGATTTGGGGGATTCTCCCCCAAACCCCCGATTGGGGGACGGTTGCGTCCCCCAAGCCCCCTCCAAAAAAGTTGATCTGTTTTATTCGCAGTAATTGATTTTATTCTTAACTGAACTGTATTGACTTATATTGCAGATTAATATTGCAGACTTATATTAGTATCGTGTGACGGTAAAGAAAATATTTAGACATCTTCGAAAAATAATTAGTTTGTGGTAAAAGAAATTGCCAAAACTGTAAAATGTAGAACCCTGTACTTAACTCTGCGTTCAGGATATTTAAGTTCAGGATATTTAAATTTATCAAGAATTACACAACGCCAGCCAAAAATGACAAAAGAATTAACACGTCGTGAATTTATTGCAACTGCTACCTTAGCAACTGGTTTTGCTCTCGCAGTACAACCAATTTCCTCTGCAAAATTAATCACTACTAACACCAAAGGAATAGTCGCAGGTACAGTCAAAATTCCCGTTAAAGATGGCGAAATTCCTGCCTATAGAGCGCAACCCCAAAAGGGTAGTAACTTCCCCATTATCCTGGTAATTCAGGAAATTTTTGGTGTACACGAACACATTCAAGATGTTACCCGTCGCTTTGCTAAGTTGGGATATTTAGCGATCGCACCCGAATTATTTATCCGTCAAGGTGATGTTTCCAAGTTAACCAACATTGACGAAATTCGCCCGATTGTAGGGATAGTACCCGATGCTCAGGTATTTTCAGACTTGGATGCGACGGTGGATTGGGCAGTCAAATCATCCCAAGGTAATGCTAATAGAGTGGGAATTACGGGTTTTTGTTGGGGTGGTCGGATTACTTGGTTATATGCAGCACATAATCCGAAATTGAAAGCAGGTGTCGCATGGTATGGGCGTTTAGTAGGTGATTCTAATGACCTTCAGCCCAAGCATCCCATTGATGTTGTTTCTACACTAAAAGTCCCCGTTCTAGGACTGTACGGAGGTCAGGACACAGGTATTCCTCTGAACACAGTGCAACTGGTACGGGAAAAACTCAAATCCAGCCGCAGTCAATCAGAAATTATTGTTTACCCAAAAGCTCCCCACGCCTTTTTTGCTGATTATCGCCCCTCGTACCGTAAAGCAGATGCTCAAGATGGTTGGAAACGCCTTCAGAAATGGTTTAAACAGCATGGATTGTAGAAGCTAGAGAAAATTATTTTCTGTCAATTTTAGCTGATCAAACCACTAGATTTTTCCGTGCGATCGCCAAATAAGAAGCTACATTAATACAGTTTGAGCAAAAATCTGTACCTTTAAGTGCATCTACTTAGTCATCAATCTATGAAAAAGCGGAGAAAATCACTTTTCACCTTACTGTTTGCAGCAATTTTGGCAATCAGCATCATTACGAGTCAAAATCATCAGATACTTGCATCATCGATTGGTAAAGATACCTTAACGATGATTACTTCCCCTGATTATCCACCGTTCGAGTATTACGAAAATCAGGGAAGCACTCGCAAAATAGTTGGTTTTGATATTGATATTGCTAACTATATTGCCAAGGAATTGGGATTCAAGCTGGAAATCATGGAGACGGATTTTGGGGGTTTGATTCCTGCATTGCAAGCAAATCGGGCTGACTTTGCGATGGCAAGTATGAACCCTACCCCTGAAAGAAAGCAAAATGTTGATTTTTCCCTCATTTACTACCAAGGCAGAGATACAATTATTGCTGACAAAAACAGTAAAATTACCAAACTAGAGGATTTAGCAGGTAAACGCCTAGGGGTGCAATTAGGGACAACTCAAGAGCAAAGTGCTAAAAAAATGGCGGCGAAGTTACCAGGATTGGAAATTAAGCTGTTGAGTAAAGCTCCAGAAATGATTCAAGAGATAAAATCGGGGCGGATTGATGCTGTGATTTTAGGGGAAATTGTCGCCCAAGGTTTTACTCAATCAAACCCAGAATTAGGATTTTATGCGTTACCACCAGAGAACGAAGAGGCAGGAGGAAGCGCGATCGCATTTCCCAAAAATTCACCTTTGGTTGTACCCTTTAATAAGGTCTTGCAGAAAATGATTGATAATGGCGATTTAGATAAGTTGAAGAAACAGCGAATTGCCACTATCAAAGATACACTGACTCAGACTCCAGTGGTGACAAAAAAAGGTCTGAATGTTGATTTGAGGCGAATTATTCCTGATATTCCCTTTATTCTTCAGGGAATACCCATAAGCTTAATGTTTACTGTGTTATCGTTATTTTTTGGCTTAATTTGGGGTACGTTACTTTCCCTCTTCAAAATTACAGGCATTAAAGCATTAACTTGGTTTGCAAATGCTTACACTTCAGTGTTTCGTGGTACACCTATGCTTTTACAATTGGCGTTGGTTTATTATGCGACACCACAACTGACAGGTTACAATATTCCGGCATTGCAAGCTGGGGTGTTAACTTTTACCCTAAATTCTGGGGCTTATATGTCGGAAACGATTCGGGGAGGTATTCAATCGGTGGATAAAGGACAAACCGAAGCTGCTTTGTCAATGGGCGTTCCTTACCATTTGATGATGTGGGATATCATTATTCCCCAAGCGTTGAAGAATATTCTCCCGGCTTTGGTGAATGAGACAATTGGACTGTTAAAAGATTCAGCCTTAGTATCGACTTTGGGAATGGTAGAAATATTGCGGAGTGCCCAAATTGTCGGTGCTAATAAGTATATTTACTTTGAGCCGCTATTGTTTGCCGGATTAATCTACTACATTTTAGTAATGAGTTTGACTTTTAGTGCCTCAGCTTTAGAAAGGAGATTGCGGTTAAGTGAGTAAAACAGTCATTCGCACAGAACATCTGTGTAAGTCCTTCGGCAAGTTGAATGTACTCAAAGATATTTCCACGGAAATCTATCCAGGGGAAGTAGTTGGTATACTGGGACCAAGTGGTTCGGGAAAATCAACATTTCTGCGCTGCATGAACCTGCTCGAACATCCCACTAGTGGTAAAGTTTATTTTCGAGAAGCCGAAATTACCAACCCGAAGATGAATATCAGCAAAATTCGCCAAGAATTGGTGATGGTATTTCAGCACTTTAACTTGTTTCCCCACATGACAGTATTAGAAAATGTCACCTATGCACCAATTAAAGTCAAAGGTTTGAATAAAGAAGATGCAATCAACAAAGGATTGGAATTATTGGGCAAAGTCGGTTTAGCCGAAAAAGCCCATGTTTACCCTGCGAAGTTATCAGGAGGACAAAAGCAACGTGTGGCGATCGCGCGGGCTTTGGCAATGGAACCGGAGATGATATTATTTGATGAACCCACTTCAGCTTTAGACCCAGAAATGGTGAAAGATGTGTTGGAAGTGATGAAGGTTTTAGCCAAAATTGGTATGACGATGGCAATTGTTACCCATGAAATGGGATTTGCTAGGGAAGTTGCTAGTCGGATTATGTTTCTTGACCAAGGGAGTTTAGCAGAGGATACCACACCCGGAGATTTTTTTAATCAACCCAAGTGCGATCGGGCTAAACAATTTTTAGAAAAAATGCTATGAAATAGCCTGTTGTCTGTGTCTAGTAGTTTGCCAAGCGAAAATTCACGGGTGGAGACTTGGAGAATTGTATCCCTGCAAAGCTGCTTGGGCGGACTACTAGAGCTAATTTCAGAACAAGGATTATTTAGTGGGAAATTAAAGTTCTTATATCATGTTCGGAAATCACTTACATTTCTCCGCGTCCCCGCGTCTCTAAGTCTCCGTGTCGCTCTGAATGATAAGTATTCAACCGGACGTGATATTAGTTGTGAATTTAGGCACTTATTTTCCCCTTAACTCACTATGCGATCGCTGTTAACTCAAATTTATTAATAATATTATTGAGAGTATTTACTCAATAATTTTGCTAACAATCATTTATGTAGTCTGGAATTCTCAATAAAAAGAAATTTTGAGCAATAATTAGCAAAAGTTGATAAATTTACTCCTCACCCTTGAGTCCTTGAGAGGGTATTTATCAAATGGCTTCAAGCTGATGAGTAAATATGTTGAGTAATGCATAGGTATAAGTAGACAAGAACTTGAATAATCACAACTCGTAACTTTGATTAACTTAATTATTTTTCTAATTGTTCAAAATAAACTGCAACAAATCTAATTATTTTGTTACATATTTGTTAAGAATAGTTACATGTTTCTTAACAAAGGAAATATTATTTATGGTAGCTTCACTTGATAATCATCAACGACATCAGGTTGTAATCATTGGTGGTGGCTTTGGTGGACTTTATACAGCGAAAGCGCTGGCGAAAGCAAATGTGGATGTTACTCTCATTGATAAACGTAACTTTCACTTATTTCAACCGCTTTTATATCAAGTTGCCACAGGTACGCTATCACCTGGTGATATTTCCTCGCCATTGCGCTCCATACTTAGCAAAAGCAAGAACACAAAAGTATTGCTTGGAGAGGTAAGTGATATTGATCCCAAAACCCAAGAAGTGATCCTGAACGATCGCATAGTTCGGTATGATACATTAATTGTTGCCACAGGTGCGAATCACTCTTATTTTGGGAATGATGCTTGGAAAGAAGTTGCTCCTGGTTTAAAAACTGTTGAAGATGCGATCGAAATCCGTCGTCGGATATTTAGCGCCTTTGAGGCAGCAGAAAAAGAAACCGATCCCGTCAAACGTCGGGCTTTATTAACCTTTGTGATTGTCGGTGGTGGTCCAACTGGTGTAGAATTAGCAGGTGCGATCGCAGAGTTGGCTTACAAAACTCTCAAAGAGGATTTCCGCGACATCGACACCTCCGAAACGAAAGTTGTACTATTACAAGGTGCCGATCGTATCCTTCCGTCCCTCGCACCGCAGTTATCGAAAGCAGCAGCAGAATCATTAGAAAAGTTGGGTGCAAGCGTACAGACAAAAACCAGGGTGACAAATATTGAAAACAACGTAGTCACCTACAAGCAAGGCGATGAATTCCACGAAATTACGTCCAAGACGATATTATGGGCAGCAGGTATTCAAGCTTCACCAATGGCGAAAATTCTCGCATTACGTACAGGTGTAGAATGCGATCGCGCCGGACGAGTTATTGTCGAACCCAACTTGAGTATTAAGGGATACGAAAATATTTTCGCAGTCGGAGACTTAGCTAACTTCTCTCACCAAAAAGATCAACCCCTCCCAGGTGTTGCACCAGTGGCAATTCAAGAGGGTGAATATGTGGCTAAATTAATTCAAAAACGCTTGCGGGGTAAAACTATGCAAGCATTTAAATATAACGATTATGGCGCTCTAGCTATGATTGGACAAAATGCCGCCGTTGTAGATTTAGGTTCAATCAAGTTACAAGGGTTCTTTGCATGGATATTCTGGTTATTAATCCACATCTATTTCTTAATTGAGTTCGACAACAAATTATTAGTAATGATTCAGTGGGCATGGAACTACCTCACCCGCAAACGTGGTTCAAGATTGATTACTGGACAAGAATCTTTAGCATTGGCTAAAGTCATTACACACCAACCAACAATAGATAAGCCTGTAAACGTCTAGTCAACATTCCGCAGGTATTATAAATTGTTGGAATTTCACTACCACAAATATGATAGAGAGGTTATATGTAATACGAATTCTCCAAAAAAAGTAACATATGCAGACGGGATGACATGGAGATTTGTGTGTTGCCAGATTTTGGAGAAACGGTATAGCCTCTCTATCAATATCCAGTTGAACTAATAAATTGTCGTTAAAAGATTATAAACAAATTGCTAGTTCTGATTTAGAAGGTGCAGATTTAGCTTCAACAATTTCCACTGGATGATTTTGTGCATAAGCTAATAGCTCATAAGTCCATTCGGAGAAAATATTGAATATCTGTTCGATTACATGTAAAGCTTTTTGTCGCTGAGAATCAGTTAATTCAATTTCGGCAATGAGCTTTTCAGAATGGGAGTTTCCCATAGTATGTTCAGTTTCTTCATGTAAATGTAAATCACCAAAAAATAAATACTCCAAATTAGTATTTTTTCGCAGTTCTGAAGTTATTTTCAGAGATTGGCAAAAAAATACATCTGCTGTTGCTTCTAATACTTGAATTATCAGAATTTTTATTTCTGGTTCCGCCTCTAATGCATACCCAGCAACTCGATATGCAATCTGACGAGTAATTTTTGTCTCTTCTCCCCAAATAAATTTTAACGCATCAGTAAAACTTAATAGGTGATTAAAACCTAATTGTTCAATATCAGAAATAAACCAGGGCCAATGATTATCATCTTCGTATGTATATTGGTTCACTATTTTTTGAATGCTATGAGACGATTGAGGTGTCCTCAACACATACTTATTAATATCACTAAAGCTCATGATAAAATGAGCCATACAAGGAGCAAAAGCTAGTCTTTGAAGAGGATGAATATGCAGATTGTGCATGTAATGAAATAGGGGAAGACTAGCAAAATCTTGCTTTTTATTTTCAATTAATGACAATATATCTTTCATTATTTTGCGCTATCTATGATCAAGTTTAATTACAGTTTCATTACTTTTGATAGAGTCAAAAATTATTACCGTAAATGTTGTAATCGGTTAGATAGTGCAACCTGATAATTTAGCAGTATCCAATGTGAAATAAGTCTCACTTCAATACATACTGGGGAATTTAGGATATCTATTGAAAAGCCAGATGATTGTATTTTTGCGAAAATGCTGATTTTGTGTTTAGTCAAACAATAAATATAATTTAAAACATATAATTAATTTTGGCACTAGTAAAAACCCAGAATATTTAATTTTGATGGATGGGCTATATTTTGTTGGTGCAATTAAGTGTTCTCATTGAGAAAATGGGGAAAATAAATATCCAATTGTAAGAAATTTAAATTTCCGATAAGAAGATATTATAAAGACAAGTAGCATCAGAGACAATTTATAAAGTAAATATTAAGGATAGTCGCGCAGGGAGAAACCGGGTTTCTCATCAAAAAGTCAGATGATGCTCAATACTTAAATCCCAAAAACTGGGTTTCTTTGGTCTTAAGGTTTAATTTATACATAAGCTCTCAGCTATAGCTTTGCCTGCAATGTGAATCAATTTAAAAATATTGTAAACAACATTATATTTCGATAAATCTAAACCAAACTCTTGCCCAGCTAGGGAAGGGCTAAACATGAATTCAGTATCACTAAGTATCACCAAGCTGAGACATAGGAATTTCGATCGCAAACTCTGTCCCTTCACCTAACTGACTATGACAATGTAGTTCGCCACCATGTCTATCAACTACTATTTGATAACTAATGGAAAGTCCTAAACCGGTACCAACTCCCACAGGTTTTGTCGTAAAAAATGGGTCAAATAAGCGTTTTTGAACCTCTGGTTCTATTCCCATGCCATTATCGGCAATCCGAATGATAATACGATTATTATCCAAAATTTCCGTGGTGATTTTAATCAGAGGGGATGAAATCTTACCTTCTTCTATTCCCTCTTCTAAGGCATCAATCGCATTAGTCAGTAAATTCATAAATACTTGATTGAGTTGTCCGGCATAACAGACAACTTTAGGTAAGTTTGTGTAGTTCCGAATGATTTCAATGGCTGGCTCATCTTGTTTTGGTTTGAGGCGGTGCTGTAAAATCATTAGGGTGCTTTCAATCCCTTCATGAATATCAACTTTTTTCATCTCCGCTTCATCTAGTCGGGAGAAGGTTCGTAATGACTGGACGATGTCTCGAATTCTGTCGGAACCTATTTTCATTGAAGATAGAATTTTTGGTAAATCCGCAAAAATAAAATCTAAATCAATCGCATTTATTTCTGCTTGAATTTTGTCCGTTGGCTGCGGATACTCTTGCTGATAAAGATTGAGGAGATTAAGTAAATCCTCAGTGTATTGGCTGGCATAGGCTAAATTCCCATAGATAAAGTTGACGGGATTATTGATTTCGTGAGCAACTCCAGCTACAAGTTGCCCTAAACTGGACATTTTTTCACTTTGTACTAGTTGGGTTTGGGCACGCTTGAGTTCTGTCAGGGTATTTTCAATTTGTTGTGCTTGCTGAGTCGCAGTCATTACAGCTTGCTGACTTTGAGCATAAAGTTCTGCTTGGTTGATTGCGATCGCTAATTGATCTATAACTGCTTGGAGTAATTCCACTTCATCTGGAGTCCAAGGACGAGTTTCTGTCCAATGTCCACAGACGATAACACCAATTTGACCCGAACGAGTTTTAATTGGTAACACTATTTCTGATTTAATTCCTAAACGTTCCAAAAAACTTTTATGTATTGGTTCGTGAAACTCTGTGACATCATCTATTTTGAGAATTTCTTGCTTTACAAACATTTGGGTAACTGGCCCAATTTTATCAGCCCGATGACAACCCAATAAACTGGGAAAATTTTCCTCTTTTGCTTCTTTGAGAGTTTCCCAAACAGGTGGTTCACTATCGGGTTTGAACCAAGAAAAACTGCAACGTTCTATTTGTAATAAATCTCGAATTTCCACTATTGCAGTTTCTAATACTTGATCGAGATCAAGTGATTCGCGGATTTGGCTCGCTAAAACATTGATTAGTTGCTCTCGACGTGCAAATTCACGATATTTTGCTTCCGACTGACGTAAAGCTTCTTCGGCTTGTTTGCGTTCTCTAATATCTCGCGTAACCGTTGCTAGGTTTGTTGGTTGACCAGTTTTTTGGTCTTTGAGGACAAAAATATTGTACTCTATGGGAATAAGTTCTCCAGTCCTAAAATGACGAAAGCTGAGTTCTCCTTGCCAACATCCTTTTGACATAATCGTTGGCACAGCGACTTCTTGAATATATTTGTTATCCTCATCTGTATGATAATCAGATATTGTTGTTTGTAGAAATTCTTCTGTATCTCTAAAACCCACTAATTCTAAACCAGCTTGATTTATATACCAACCTTTACCATCCAAGGTTGCCATAGCAATAAAATCAGAGCTATTTTCTACTAAAGAAACGAAGTGCTGTCGTTCTTCCTCAGTTTTTTTCCGATCTGTAATATTACGAGAGATAGTCGCTAAAGCAATTGGCTGACCAGTTTTTTGGTCTTTAATTGTAAAAATATTGTATTCAATCGGTATACTTGCCCCAGTTTGAAAATGTCGAAAGTTAAGTTCTTCCTGCCATCTACCTGTTTCTATAACTGTTGGTAAAACTTCTGTTTGCAAATATGCCCAATCTTCTGGTGTATGACAGTCACATATATGTATATTTTCGAGTTTATCTAGCTTATCCAACCCTAAAAGCTTTTTCCCAGCTTCATTAATAAAACTGATTTTACCTTCAAGGCTGGCGATCGCAATAAAATCTGAAGTGTTTTCAATCAGCGAAACAAGCTTCTGTCTTTCTTCTTCAGCAATTTTACACGCTACTATTTCTGCTTGTAGTTGGGCGATCGCTACTTGCAATTCATGGGTACGTTTTGATACTAGTTCTTCGAGTTGTTCTTCATAAAACTTCAACTGAGCTTCTGTATGTTTTTGTTCAGTAATGTTCTCTGTAAACAAGAATGTTCCGCCAACTTCGCCATTTTTGTCATACCAAGGATGACATTCCCATTTCCACCAATCAACTGTGCCATCCAGTTTAACTATCTTCTGTGCTTCGCATTTCTCAATTTCACCCGTCAAGCAATGATCATGAATCTTTTTCCACTCTAAACAAACATTTGCTAATACTGAGGAGTGGCAGGAATCTATCGAACCGAACAAATTTGATTCATAATCACCATACTCTGTCAACCACTTACGACTGGTGGCAATGTAGCGCATTTCTCGATCAAACATGGCAACAGATGCAGGTGTATGCTCTAAAAAAAGTTGGAGCAAGTCGGGAATATTTTGCGTAAGCATAGCACGGATGGTAGAATCCTGATTTTAAATTACTAGTAACAAAATTTACTTAAATAAAAATCCTAGCTGGTTAGTTTTAGGGATATTATTCATCAATATAGCTGTATCGTTGCTGGTTCCGCTTCCGAGTTTTCTGGTAAATGGGAATCTTTACATGAATTTAAAAGTAATCAAATCAAACAAACCCCAAATCATTGAGATTCGGGGTGAGAAATCCGGCTTAAGCTTGATTTGTCCTTCTATCTACTCGATGATCTTTTTTTAGCTCTTTCCCAGGAAGCCCAATTCAGCGTGAGTGAGAAACTTTCCAACTATCTCTAAAATTCTTGCGGCTGCATGTCCATCACCAAATGGGTTAATAGCATTTGCCATGGCATCATATGCACTTTTATTTGCTAGTAATTCTGCGGCATTCGCCACGATATCTGTACTTTTTGTACCTATGAGTTTTGCCGTACCCGCAGTTACAGCTTCAGGACGTTCAGTAGTTTCACGTAGAACAAGGACTGGTTTACCGAGACTTGGTGCTTCTTCTTGTAAGCCACCAGAGTCAGTCAAAAGCAGGTGCGATCGCATGATTGCACCAACTAATTCGGCGTAATCTAAGGGTTCAGTCAAGAATACGCGGGGATGATTTCCTAGTATCGCTCGTAAAGGTTCTCGTACCGTAGGATTACGGTGTAGTGGTAATAACAAGGCGGTATCAGGAAACTTTTCTAAGATTTGTAAAAACCCTTCACCAATATCTTGTAATGGTTCTCCCCAGTTTTCCCGTCTATGTACTGTAGCTAATATTGTTCGATATTTTCCCCATTCTAAACCAGGAATATTGCAGCTAGGTTCTTTTGTCGCCATATCCAGCAATGCATCGATAACTGTGTTCCCCGTTAAATGAATTTCTCCCAACACACCGGAACGCTGCAAGTTCTCCACAGCTAAACTAGTTGGTGCAAAATGTAATTGGGTAATTTGGGAAATTAATCTGCGGTTGGCTTCTTCGGGGTAAGGATTGTACAAGTTATCGGTTCGCAAACCAGCTTCTACATGCCCGACGGGAATTTGATGATAAAAGGCAGCTAATGTAGCCGCAAATGCGGTAGTTGTGTCTCCTTGAACTATAACCAAATCCGGCTTATTCTCTGCAAATAGCTTCTCCAAACCTTGCAAACTGCGACAGGTAATATCATTGAGCGATTGCTTGGGCTGCATAATCTCCAAGTCATAATCAGCTTTCAAGTCAAATAGTTGCATCACTTGTTCTACCATTTCGCGATGCTGCCCAGTGAGAATCACTTTCGACGTAAAACCTGGAGCATTTTCAAAAACCTGAATAACTGGTGCTAATTTAATTGCTTCTGGACGAGTTCCTAAAATAATGTAAACTTGCTTATCGTTGCTCATTAGTCGGTCGTTAATGGTTAAAGGTTAAAGATTAATAGTGCTGTACTGTGGGTTCCCCTCAGGGTAACTGTAAGCTTACGTCAAATGCCCGTCTACTGTAACAGCCCAGTGTCGCGCGACTAAAATTAATATCTTTAGTGAGAAATTATTTCTAAATTGTCTGATTTTACGATTTTTATCTCCAAAATCTGTACTTTTTGGCTGTTTTGTAGATTTTAGTTCCATTTTCGAGTCTCATTTTGTTTTTGAACAAGATTAATTTTGATTAGCAATTTCTTCAGAATATTTAAATTCAGCTAACACAGATGGGAATACTAGCTTGTAGGATTATATATTTAGGCTTCATTACAAATGCAAGTATCTCTAAGTGCGATTGTTAAAATTCCTGGTTACTACATTCTTGAGCGAGTCTATGTAGGTTCAAAAACACTGGTTTATCGAGGACTAAGAGAAAGTGACCAAATTCCAGTGATTATTAAGGTTCTCAGAAACGAGTATCCAACCTTCAATGAAGTTGCCCAATTTCGTCATCAATATACAATTATTAAAGATATTAACCTGCCTGGGGTTGTCAAAGCTTACAGTTTGGAAAATTACCGTAATGCTTACGCCTTAATTATGGAAGATTTTGGCGGCATTTCACTTAATCAAGAAGTGGGTAAGTTACTATGTCCCGGAAAAGTACCTAAACGAAGATATTTCAAGAATTTAATTCAACAGAAAAATAACTTTGAGAGTCAGTTAGAAAGCCACGAATCACCTCAAAAAGAGGCTAAATATGACTTCATGGGGACTTTTTTACATATCGGTATTCAGATATGTACTGCACTTGATGTAATACATCGCAATCACATAATTCATAAGGATATTAAACCTGCAAATATTCTGATTAATCCCAAAACCTACGAAGTCAAAATCATTGACTTTAGTATTGCCTCTCTAGTACCTAAGGAAACAAATGTAATTCCCATTTCCAATGTTGTAGAAGGAACCCTTGCTTATCTTGCGCCAGAACAAACAGGGCGTGTTGATAGAGTGATTGATTACCGTACAGATTTTTATTCCTTGGGAGTCACTTTCTTTGAACTTCTCACTGGGGAAGTTCCCTTTCATACAAATGATCCCACTGAATTAGTTTACTGTCACTTAGCCAAACAAATCCCTCTTGTCACCTCTATTGATCATACTATTCCTCCTATCCTTGCCAAAATAGTTAGCAAACTGATGGCAAAAAATCCTGATAAGCGCTATCAAAGTGCAATTGGGTTGAAACATGACTTAGAAATTTGCCGACAACAGTGGCAAGAAGCAGGAAAAATTGAATATTTTGAATTAGCTCAAGAAGATATTTCCAGTCATTTTGTCATTCCCGAAAAATTATATGGTCGAGAGAAAAATGTTGAAATATTGCTAGGGACTTTTGAGCGAGTACGTCAGGGAAATATTGAAGTAGTTTTTATAGATGGTGATTCTGGGGTTGGCAAAACTTCACTTGTCAACAGTATCCATAAAAATATTGTTATCAATAATAGTTATTTAATTACAGGTAAATATGAAGAATCTCCGATTCAGACACCTTTGGCAGGATTTATAGAAGCTATTCGCAATTTAATTGAACAAATCGAAGATGAAACTGATCTTCAAATTAGAACTTGGAGAGAGAAAATTTTATCAGTATTAGGTAATGAAGGGCGAATACTGACAGATATAATCCCGGAATTAGAAAATATTATTGGTAAACAACTAGAAGTACCGACACTTGCAGATAGTGAATTCCAAGCTCGTTTTCATTTCCTCTTACAAAAACTTATTTATGTTTTAGCAACAGAAGAACATCCAGTAGTTTTGTTTATAGATAACTTACATTGGGCAGATGATGAATCGTTGAAATTCATGCGATCGCTCATAATTAATCATCTCACACTCAATAAAACTCCTTCTCTTGCCCATTCATTTATAGAAAAAGAAGAAGATAGGGAACCTGTAAAAAGTTTGTTATTAATTGCTGCATATTCTCAGCAAAAATGTGAAGCATATATTAGCCAAGAAATTGAATTAATCATCGATGAATTTAAAAAGATAAATGCACCAGCTATCTTTAATTCTATCACTTTGGATGCTTTTTCATTAAGCGAATTAAATACTCTCATTGCCCAAACAATTCGTCATGAGCCATCTACCACTGGTTTTCTCAGCCAAATGGTTTTTGCTAAAACTCAAGGCAATCCCTTCTTATCAGTAAAATTTTTGCGATCGCTACATGAGCAAAGAACAATTAATTTTAATTTTGAGAAGTTGGAATGGGAATATGACATAACTCGCATTAAAGAGTTATGTATAACTGATGATGTCCTCGAAGCAATGGCAAAACAGTTATATTTATTGGGTTATCCATTTAGAAGAATATTAGTATTAGCTGCTTGTTTGAGTGGTAAATTTAATCTGAAAACTCTATGCATTATTAGTGAAGAACCGCTTTTTGTTGTCAAAACTAGACTATGGGAAGGATTAATTAAAGGGTTAGTAATATCAGAATTAGATAAAAGTGCAATTGTTTTAGATGGGAATGCAAATGAGAGTATCAATATAAATGTTGCAGCTTTAGATTTGTATGCAGATGCAGAAAATGATGTTTTAGATGCTAGGGATAATACCTCAATTAGCTATTACTTTATCCATGAAAAAATCAAGAAAGAAGCCTATAACTTAATCCCAGAGAGTGAAAGAAAAGCTACTCATTTGAAAATTGGCTATTTACTTTTACATCATACTCCCAAAGCTGAAAGAGAAGACAATATTTTTGAGTTAGTCAACCAATTTAATAGCGCTTTTGATTTAATCACAGACAGAGTAGAACTTGACGGACTCGCAGAAATGAATCTGTGTGCCGGACGTAAAGCTTTAGGATTAGGACAATATCTAGCAGCATACAATTATCTGACTTTTGGATTAAAGTCTCTTTCTCTCGATTGCTGGGAAAGTAACTACGATATCTCTCTCAGTTTGTATGAAACAGCAGCAGAAGCAGCATATTTAAGTGGTCATTTTGAAGAGTGTGAGCAATATGTTGAAGTAGTTATAACTAATGCGAATACGCTGTTGGAAAAGATTAAGGTTTATGAAGTGAAAATTCAAGCTTATGGAGCGCAAAATAAAGCTTTAGAAGCAGTAAAAATAGGTCTAGGAACTTTAAAACATTTAGGAATTGATTTCCCTGAAAATACTACACAAGCTGATATTAGTATAGAATTAGAAAAAATTCAGATTAATTTGAGAGATAGACAAAGTAAGGAGATAGTCAATTTAGCAGAAATGCTAGATGCAAAATATTTAGCAGTTATGCGTCTCCTATCTAATACTATTACATTTGTTTACCAAGCTAATCCTGAATTACTGCCATTACTTTGCTGTAAAAAAATTGATTTATCTTTAAAATACGGGAATGCCCCTTTGTCTAGTTTTGCATATGGAGTTTATGGACTGATACTTTGCGGAATATTAGGAGAAATTGATTCTGGGTATGAATTTGGCAAAATATCTGTAGATGTATCGAACAAATTTCAAACTCAACAAATAAGAGTTAAAGTTGTTTCTACATTTAATCATCTTGTTAGACATTGGAAAGAACATTTAAGAGAAACATTAAAACCACTCCTAGAAGTCTACTCTCTAGGTTTAGAAATTGGAGATATGGAATTTGGGGCTTATGGTCTCTATGGCTATTCCCATAATATTTATTTTCTAGGTCAAGAGTTAGTAAGTATTGAACAGCAAATTTCAATATTTAGTAATACTCTTTCTCACATGAATCAAAAAAGAATATTTCACTGGAATGAAATTTATCGGCAAACAATTCAAAATTTATTAGGTAAGGTCAAAAACCCCTGTATTTTAGCTGGTGAAGCTTATAATGAAGAGCAAATGCTTCCAGTCCATCTGAATGCTAATGATGGAATTGCTCTCTTTATTTTACATCTTTGTAAACTTCAGCTTTGTTATTTATTGGCAGATCACAATCAAGCATTATCTAATTCTGTAGAAGCGAAAAGATATATAGGTAGCGTAACTGGCTATTTTGCTATTACTATATTGAATTTTTATGATTCGCTGGTAATGCTTAGTGCATACTCTGATGTTCAAGAATCCCAGCAGCAAAAGTTTTTAATTGAAATTCATAACAACCAGAAAAATATGTGTAAATGGGCTAACCATGCTCCCATGAATTTTTTACACAAATATTATTTAGTTGAAGCTGAGAAATATCGAGTTCTTAGCAATCGTACAGAGGCAATGGAATATTACGATCGCGCCATTGCTCTTGCTAAAGAAAATGAGTATTTAAATGAAGAAGCCTTAGCGAATGAACTAGCAGCTAAATTTTATTTAGACTGGGGCAAGGAAAAAATAGCTCAACTCTACATGGCGGAAGCTTATTATTGTTACGTTCGCTGGGGTGCAAAAGCAAAAATTTGGGATTTAGCAAAGCGCTATCCTCAGTTACTGGGGCATATTGCTCAGGAAGAAAATACTGAAGTGGCAGAAAAACAAAATATTAATCCAGATTTTAACCAAGATACTACCAATCAAAATATCAATGTTTCTACTCATACTTCGTTCTCGAATCAGAATAATTCTCAAAGCTCATTTGGCTCACTAGGCTCGAATTCAAGTTTTGGACAGTCTTTAGATATGGCTGCAATTATCAAAACATCTCAATTACTCTCAGAAACAATTGAGATGGAGAAATTACTTGCTAGTCTGATGCAAGTGACAATGGAAAATGCTGGAGCTTCTAAATGTGTACTACTTTTAAGACAAGATGAAAGTTTAGATTTAATCGTAGCTGCAATTAGTCATAATTCAGATTCGGAGTTTATCGAAACTACTTTTCCCTTAGTTCGTCTTAGCGAGTGTGAAGATATTCCTATTAGCATTATTAATAATGTGAAGCGGAAAGGAGAAATATTTGTTGCCGACGATGCCAGAGAAATTGCAACTTTAGCCGCCGATCGCTATATTATGCGTGAGCAACCACAAAGCTTGCTATGTATGCCAATCATGCATCAAGCGAAGATGGTGGGAATTTTTTACTTTGAAAATAATCTTGTTACTGCTGTATTTACACGCGAGCGTTTGGCAATTCTGAAACTTCTCATTACTCAAGCTGGTATTGCCATTGAAAATGCTCGACTTTATAAAAATCTCGCAGAGGCGAATCAGTCTTTAGAAGATGCTAATCATAATCTGGAAGAAAAAGTCGAGACAAGAACACAAGAATTAAACGAAAAAAATCAAATTTTAAAGCAAGCTTTTGAAGATTTGCAAAATACCCAAACACAACTGATTCAAAGTGAGAAAATGTCAAGCTTGGGGCAAATGGTAGCAGGAGTTGCCCACGAAATTAATAACCCAATTAATTTTATCCATGGAAATATTACCCATGCAAGTGGTTACGTACAGGATTTAATAGATTTAGTCTCTTTGTATCAAGAAAAAGGTTCTGTAACACCTGAGATTCAACAGAAGATAGAGGAAATTGATTTAGATTTCTTACTCGTAGATTTACCAAAACTACTTGAATCTATGAAGATTGGAAGTTCGCGTATTCGCAATATTGTCCTCAGTTTGCGAAATTTCTCTCGCTTAGATGAATCGGATATGAAACCTGTAGATATTCATGAAGGAATTGATAATACCTTAATGATATTACAGCACCGTCTCAAGGCAAAAAGCGATCGCCCCGAAATCGAAATTATTAAAGAATATCAATCTTTACCAGAAATTAATTGCTACGCAGGTCAATTAAATCAGGTGTTCATGAATATCTTTAGTAATGCGATCGATGCATTAGACGATGCCATAGTGAGCGGTAAATGGTCGCAGGTAACACCACAAATTTGTATTTCCACAGAAGTAGTCGATTCCCGCGACTCTAATCATTTAGTTATTAAAATAGTAGATAATGCTTCCGGAATACCAGAAGAAATAAGAAGGAAAATTTTTGACCCGTTCTTTACAACTAAGCCCGTGGGAAGTGGTACAGGTTTAGGTTTATCGATTAGCTACCAAATTATAGTAGATAAACATAAGGGTCAATTAATTTGTAATTCAAAATTGGGTCAAGGTACTGAATTTTTAATTAAGATACCCTTGTCTCATCTTCACTAAGATTTTGGCATTGCTTCTATTGCGTAAATTGAAACTGCTCCTATCGGGAAAATGTTCTTCACCTGAAAATTAGCTGCTTCTATCAAGTGAATAATTCACCTAGAGTTAGGCAATTCTTACCCCAGATGAATTATATCAAAAAGAATTATTGTTCTATAATTGCTGTTATTTACGCAAATGTAGCAGCTAATTCACTCTGTGATACATGGCTTCTGCTAAATGGTTGTTCAATCGTATGGGATTCAGCATATAGCATCAATTCATCCATACACTCTGAAAAACCTTTAAATACAATTTCAACACACTTCAAGCATTTTTCAGTTTGCTCTTCAGTTAATTGAATTGTATGTAAAAAATCATCAGTTTCATTATAAGACAAACCACCTTGAACATGACCTGTCTCTACGCCTAAATGATAAGCGCTGAGATAGCGAAAACGTCTTTGCGTCACAGCTTCTAAGTCTTTACCTAGCTTACAAAGTGCAGCTAGTGCAACTGTTCCTGTTACTTCAATACACTCGATGACAGCAAGTTTTACAATTGGGTCTTGTTCCAGTTTACATAAAGCATATAAATCTTGGCACAAACCACGTGTTTTTTCTGTTTCTTTTCCCCAAAGAAATCTCAATACATCGGTAAAACGCATTGGCATATCGATTGATAATGCTTCAACGTCACTTAAATACCATGCCCAATGCCGACCATCTTCATAAGTATGTTTATTAATCATTTCTTGGATCGGATTAGTCGTAGGCTCTTGTCTAAGTGCCATTGCATTTAAATCTTTAAAATGCATTGCAAAAGGAGCAAGACATGGTGCCCAAGCAACCCTTTGTAAAGGGTTAATACTATCATCTTGCATATAGGCAAATAGCTTTAACTTGGCAAAATCCTGCTTCTTCTGTTGAATAACATCAAGAACTTCTTTCATGGTAATAACCTTGATAGTTAATAATCAATATTTAAACACCAACAGCCAATTTTGAGTGTGAAATTTGTTGGGTAAAAAATGCTAGTAGTGGTTGAACATGTACATCCTCTAACCATTCACTAGCAATGTCTTCAATAATATGGTGTTCCGCAATTAATTTGCCTCCTGAAAAACGGCGAATAATTGGATGAATACTTGGACTTTGTGCTGCATTATTAACATCATCTTTATGCACACGTTCAATTGCAAAAGGGTCAGGACTTACATTAAGGATATCAAACCCGAATTCTAACGAGATGGTATAGTAATCCCGATTTTGACCTAGATGACTATTGTGAATATAATCAGTAGGGAGTGCTTCATAATATTCTGCATTAATTCCATCCTGATTAAGAATGATTAAATCACATAAAAAGCCTGTTTGCTGCCATAAGGCAGAACTGACATTAATCCTTTGAATTACCGCTTCTGTCAAACTTTCAGATGTTGCATCAATCGGTGTAAAAGGTAATTTTTTGTTTTCATATTTGAATTCTAAAATAGAATTCAATGCTCTAACATTATAGCGAAAACCATGAATAAATCCTGATTGCTTCTTCTTATAATCACGCATATGTGAAAGAGTTCCAATAAAGTATAAATCTTTCACATTAACTGATTCCCATTCACTATTTTGAGCCGGGAAACGATTATTAATAACAAGTTTTGGTTTACATGACTCTTCAAATATTGAGTCATCAAATCTAAAACCCGTACATACAATGATGCGATCGTATTTTAATTCTTCTTCTTCTCCATTGGCATGAGTATAAGTTATGGAAACGACAAATTTATTGCCATCTTTTTCAATTTTATTAATGAATCCATTTAGGAGGATATTTTGAGATTTCAGTTGATATGTATCCAAAAAGTTATTGTTGACAGCACGCAAATTACCAACATATCTCGTTTTCCATGCCATATTGACAGGATTAGGACTGGCTAAGTGAATAAGTGATGTTGTAGCAACAAGATTATCTGCGGTTTCAAAAGCAGAATTTCCTTTACCAAGAATCAACACTTTCTGATTAGCAAAATCTTCTGGATTAATGGAAACATCAACGTAATTTTCTGCTAACTCAATTCCTGGTATTGGTGGTAAGTATGGTTTTGTAAAGCCTGTGGCAATTATTAGACGTGAGGCAGAATAACAATTCTCATTACTATCTGTAACTATAAATCTATCTTTTTTATCGATTTTAGTCACCTGAGAGTTGTATTTAATTTTCAATTGAAAGTGATTGGCAAAATCATTCAGGTATTTTACAAGGTCATTTGTATGTGGAAAATACTCTCTACTGTAATTTTTGAAGAGTATTCCTTCATCATTCAGTAAAGAATTCCAATCCCAACGCAGGTTAATTTCGGGATTGTCATAACCTGTATAAACTTTATTGATGGAAATAAGTTTCTTATGCCTAGGAAAATTTTTAAAAAAAGTACCTGCTGAGTTACCAGCTTCTAGAATTATGTAATTGCGTTTGGCTTTTTCTAGAAAATATCCTAATTGTAAACCTGCGGGACCAGCACCAATAATTAAGTAATCAACTTTCGTTGGAATTGTCATAAATAATGAATCCTAGAACTGCACGTCCATTTGTACTATTAGTTAGATTTATGATGCATCCAAGCATTTTTAGATGCCACGACAATAAAAAACATTGTCATCTGCTTAATACCATGACAGATGAAACAATAGGTTTATCAAAGTTGATGTTTGGGTAATTATCATGACTTCTCAAAACATTCAAATCTTAGTTGATTATTTAATTTTTAATCAGTCATTAATAACTGTAAATATATGGAAGTCTTGTGATGTTTTATTTCACAAAGTAACTCATACAATAAAAAATACATACTCTTAATTGGGTATTTATATCCCAATGTTGAGATATTTGGAATGACTGAAATTACTGTATATCAACGATGTATAAACCTAAAGAATTAAATCTCAGTATTTGAAGTCATCTAAAGTTATATTTTTTTGCTTTTGATTGTATGCACTGAATATTTATTTTCCTAAAGTGATTTATCATACTAATTCGTGAATGTATATTTTTATGTATTTGCTAAGTATTTTTATATAACTGTCAGAGAATCTTGATATTTAAAATTCCAGCAAAATCATTAAAATTGCCTTTTTAAATAGTTTTTTAGATGCGATCGCCACTCAAATACGACTAAAAGCCTATATAAATAGCTAGATTTAGGCAGATGTAGCAAATATATCATTTAACTATGAAAATACGGATTAGTAGCAAATATCATCCTATTTGCAGATAGACAAGTAATAGTATCGAAAAATACTTGACTTTTGCTGAAAGCAGTTTTTTTAACAAAAAAATAGGGGCGTAATGACTATACCCCTATGTGAAGTTATTTAGTTAAAAAACGTTAAAACACCGTAAACAGAAACTAAGGAAAGCAGCGAAGAGCTTAAGCTGGACTTAAATCTTTCGCCGCTAAATCTGTATGGGGATGCTCTCAATCAACACAACCTATAATTGCGGTGCTTGAGTGGTTATAGCTGCGCTCACTTCAGCTTTAACAGCAGTCGCGGCTTGCAACATTGGGGTGTGGGTGACTGAGTTATTTGCCAATGTGAAGATAGGATTCGATAAAATACCTGCCAGGGAAGTAACAATCAAAGTCAAAACTAGACCAACTTGCAAAGGTCTAAAGCCAGGTAAATTCCAACTTATCTCTGGATAATTCTTAACTACATCGGACATTTCCTGAGGTTCTTTAACAACCATCATCTTGACGACACGGATGTAGTAGTAAATGGAAACAACACTGGTGACAAGCCCCAACAATACCAGCCAGTAAAGTCCAGCTTGCCAACCTGCCCAAAATAGGTAAATTTTACCGAAGAAGCCTGCAAGGGGCGGAATCCCACCTAATGAAAGTAGTGAGATACTCAAACCAAGGGTGAGCAATGGGTCTTTTTGATATAAACCCGAATATTCGGCGATTTGATCTGTACCTGTCCGCAGCGAGAAGAGAATTACGCAGATAAAACCACACAAGTTCATAAATAGATACACAAGCATGTAGAACACCATGCTGGCGTATCCGGCTTCTGTCCCGGCAATTAAACCAATCATCACAAACCCAGCTTGGGCAATTGATGAGTAAGCCAGCATTCGCTTCATGCTAGTTTGGGCGAGGGCAACAACGTTACCCAACATCATACTCAGAACCGCCAGGGCTGTGAACACAAATTTCCATTCCTCAGCCACCAGAGGAAAGACGGTTGTCAGCAGGCGGATAGCCAGGGCAAAACCTGCGGCTTTGGAACCAACCGACAAAAAGGCGATAACTGGAGTGGGTGCGCCTTCGTAAACATCGGGTGTCCATTGGTGGAAAGGTGCTGCGGATATTTTGAAGCCGATACCTGCGATCGCAAATACTAGGGCAATAACTAAACCTAATGACTGGTTTAAGTTACCTGCGGCGATACCTTCGGCAATCGCACTGAGTTGAGTTTTGCCGCCCGACAAACCATATAACAAAGATACGCCATACAAAAATACTGCGGTACTGGAAGCACCAATGAGTAAGTATTTTAAGGCTGCTTCGTTAGAGCGAGGGTCTCTTTTGGTATAACCTGTGAGCAAATATGAAGAAATACTCAGGGTTTCCAGCGAAATGAAAATCATGACTAACTCATTCGCTCCAGAGACAAACATCCCTCCCAGGGTTGCAGTCAGTAATATGGCGATGAATTCTGCTAAAGCGGTTCCACTTTGTTCGATGTAACGAATCGACATCAATATGGTAAAGACACTGGAGAGAGCAACGATGCCACGAAAGATAATACTGATGTCATCAGCGTTAAAGGCACCAACAAAACCGATGGGATGGGTGCTATCCCATTGGAATACCAGCGCTGCTATCGAAGCTGTCAAACCAGCGATCGCAAAATATCCAATCCAGCGCGACGAGATACGCCCTGAGACTAAATCTATAATCAAAACTCCCATGAGGGTGATAATCAAAATTCCCTCTGGCAGTATAGTTCCAGCATTTAACTGGGAAGCAAGATTAGCAAAATCCATGATTTGTATTGGGTTTTAGCTATGAAACATCAAGGAACCAACTGTAGTTAATTCTATTGTTTTTTCATAAAGATGCATGAACTTAATTGGCGCTCGCGCCAATTAACATCAAAATTTACTCTTGAATATTTGCTAAATAACATAAATAATTATCAAAAATAATCAAAATCACTGTGGGCAGAATCAATAACTACAAAAACTAATTTTCATCATCGGATAAAATTATTGTTTTCAATCTTACGAACGACTTCCTAATGCACCCTTAGAAAGGAGATACGGTGAGGGGGAAACGCGGGGATGCGGCAAATTTCAAATTCATCCCACAATAATTATGGACAGCCAAAAACTGAATCTGAGCGCTAATTAGCTGACACGTCTACTAGTCTCTGGGTATATCTGGGGGTTTTTATCTCTTTTAAGTGCTACTGTGAAACATATTTACACAAAACTCATCTAAACTTTTAGGTGAGCAAGAATAAATTGACATTACAACCTTAATTACAACAAAAATTCAAGTGGTAGGAGTGAAACATTTATGCGCGTATTGCTTGTCTATCCGGTATTCCCGAAAACATTTTGGTCATACGAAAAAATCCTAGACTTAGTAAACCGCAAAGTTTTACTACCACCCTTAGGTTTAGTCACCGTTGCGGCAATTTTACCCCAAGAATGGGAATTTAAATTGTGCGATCGCAATATTCGTGCTGTGACTGAGGCAGAATGGGAATGGGCTGATATTGTGATTTTCTCAGCCATGATTGTCCAGAAGCAGGATTTACTCGACCAAATCAAAGAAGCCAAGCGGCGTGGTAAATTAGTTGCAGTCGGTGGACCTTATCCAACTTCTGTCCCCCATGAAGTCCAAAATGTTGGTGCCGATTTCTTAATTTTGGATGAAGGGGAAATTACCCTGCCAATGTTTGTCGAAGCAATCGCCAAGGGTGAAAAATCAGGAGTTTTCCGCGCTACAGAAAAACCTGATGTCACCACAACCCCAATCCCTCGCTTTGACTTGCTGGAATTCGACGCTTACGATTCCATGTCGGTGCAATTTTCGCGAGGTTGTCCGTTCCAATGCGAATTTTGCGATATTATTGTCCTTTACGGACGCAAACCCCGCACCAAAACCCCAGCCCAATTACTTGCAGAACTAGATTATTTGTATGAATTGGGTTGGCGACGTAGCGTTTTTATGGTGGATGATAATTTTATTGGCAACAAACGCAATGGAAAATTGTTGCTCAAAGAATTGAAAGTATGGATGGCAGAACATCAGTATCCATTTAGCTTTGATACGGAAGCATCGATTGATTTAGCGCAAGATGCGGAAATGATGGAATTGATGGTGGAATCTGGTTTCAAAGCAGTGTTTTTGGGAATTGAAACCCCTGATGAAGATAGTTTACAACTAACCAAGAAATTTCAAAACACCCGCAGTTCCTTAGCTGAGTCAGTGGAAACCATCATCAAAGCTGGTTTACGCCCAATGGCTGGATTTATTATTGGCTTTGATGGTGAAAAGGCTGGCGCAGGTTCGCGAATTGCGCGTTTTGCAGAATTAGCTGCCATCCCCTCAACGACATTTGCGATGTTACAAGCGCTACCGAATACTGCACTGTGGCATCGTCTGACTAAAGAAGGACGTTTACGGGAAAATAAAGATGGGAATATCAATCAAACTACATTGATGAACTTTATTCCTACCCGTCCCCTGGAAGATATTGCGAGGGAATACGTAGAAGCTTTTTGCGAATTATACGACCCTGTGAAATATTTAGACCGTACCTATCGTTGCTTTTTGATGATGGGTAGTCCGAGTTGGACAGCCCCCGCAAAATTTCCAGAATTAGTCGTGTTGAAAGCCTTTTTAATTGTCATTTGGAGACAGGGAATCAAACGGGAGACTCGCTGGAAATTCTGGCATCATCTATTTAGCATTCTCAAGCGTAATCCGAAAGTTTTCGACCATTATCTAGCAACTTGCGCTCACATTGAGCATTTTTATGAATATCGGCAAATTGTTCGCAATGAAATCGAAGCACAATTAGCAGAGTATCTTGCCCAAGGTGCAGAAAAACCCTATGTACCAGTTGTGAAGGCAGAAACTAAGACGGAAGAGAAGACAGAAGAAAAGACAGAAGCGATCGCATCTTAAAGTTTCTTAACTTTATGAATGGAGAATTGTGGATGTTGAATTACTTCCAGTCGCTTTTTGTCAGTTTTAGTTTGGAAAATTTTTTTCATTGATAAGATTTTTAGCCCCTTCCTTTGGAAGGGGTTTCTTTTGTCGAATTCAGGTTAATCATCTATGCGCTAAAAGCTAAAAGCTAATAGCCACTTTTGCGGAACCGAACCCTATTGACTTAACTTTGACTTTGGGGTGGTGCTGGTATCGTCACATCAATGGCAGTCACCTGATTTGCGAGTTGTGATAATGGTGGCTCAATTGCTTTTTGATTACCAACAACCAGCGTAATTAAACTATCAGGTTTGAGATATTTCTGGGCAGCTTTTTGCACATCCGCAGCAGTAGTGGCTTCCACTTGCTTACGGTAGGTAAACAGAAAATCGGCTGGATAACCGTAATATTCGTAGCGCATTAACCGAGATAATACCTGATAGGTGTCTTCAAAATTGAACACAAACGAATTCAGGGTAGAATCTTTAGCAAAAGCTAGTTCCTTTGCGGTTACAGGTTCGGCTTGCAATTTTTTAATTTCCGTTTTAATTGATTTAATAAACTGTACCGTGGCATCCGAGCGTGTTTGTCCCCCAGCCATGAACATACCCGGATAATCGTACTTGGGATTCCAGTACCCATATACAGAATATGCTAAACCTTGACGCGATCGCACTTCGTTGAATAGTCTACCGCCAAAACCATTTAATACCCCATTCAGGACATCCAAGGCTGCGTAGTCAGGGCTATTAAACTGCCCTCCCAAATGTCCAATCAAAATATTACTCTGCGTCAACTGGGGCTGGTTAACGAAATATACACCACTGGGATTTGCTTGTGTCACCTTCGGCAATTCTGGTTTAATTGGGGTTGGGCTAGCTTGCCAATTACCAAACTTGGCTTGAATGAGAGATTTCATTTTCTGCGAATCAAAATCCCCAACTATCCCCAAAATCATATTATTCGGGTAAAAATACTGCTGGTAAAATTTCACCAAATCAGCACGTGTAATCTTGGCTAATGTCGAATATTCTGTAGTCCGTGCATAGGGACTCGTCTTCCCATAAATTACCTTTTTAAACTCGCGTTGGGCAATATTATTCGGGTCATCATTACGACGGGATATTTTACCACCTTCCTGGGTTTTTGCCAATTCCAACTTATCCGCAGCAAAAGCAGGTTCCCGCAAAACTTCTGCATATAAACCAAACACAGTTTCCAAATCTTCACTCAGGGTTTGGAAACTAGCAGTCCCCATACTTTCGCCAATTTCAGTTTCCACCGCCGCCGCACGCTGTTCCAGCATTTCATTTACTTGGTCTGGTGTCCGCTTTAAAGTACCCCCAGTTCGCATCACAGTCCCAACTAACTGCGCCAGTCCAACTTTATCACCAGCTTCCCAGCGATCGCCAGTGCGAATTACGGCTCTACCATTAACTAATGGTAATTCATGGTCTTCCATTAAATATACGACCATGCCGTTATTCAAGGTAAAGCGATCGTATTTTGGTAATTTCACATCTGGCAAGGGTGGTAAACGCAACTCAGTATAATGTTTGGCTTCCGTGGTTGTTGCCGCAAAGGAGAAATTCACAGTCAAGAGTAGAAACGCCAAAGCTAAAACCAGTGTATAAATAAAACTATTTTTCCTGCGCTTAAACATTGTAAATATTCCTTGAACTTGGAGTAAGAGTCGGGATTGGGAGTTGGGAATGTTGATTTATACCAATTTCCTCAAAGGAGGGGATGGATGTCGCCAGGTTGGGGAGAAGCGGGATGAGAAATGTTGAGTGACAAATTTTCCCCCTCTTCCTTAGCCTTACTGCGACAACAATTTCCCAATTGTGCGATTTTCCGGCGTAAATGTAGCTTTAGCGACTCGCTGCACATCCGCAGCCTTCACCATCGCTAATCGATCCAATTGTTTAAATAAATTTCGCCAAGAACCTGTTTTGACTTCATATTCCAACAACTGCTCTGCCATTCCCATATTCGAGTCGAGTTGTTGCACCAATTCGGCACGGGCTTGGGTTTTCACCCGATCTAATTCCGCAGCTGTCACAGGTTCGGTTTTCAATCTGTCGATTTCCGTCCGTAATGCGGCTGCTACTTGGTCAACCGATCGCCCTGGAGCAGTTAGTGCGTAAAATAACATTAAGTTAGGGTATTTATCACCAGGAAAACCACTAAAACCCTGTGCTGCCAATGCTAAACGCTGCTTTTCTACCAGCGATTTATACAACCGAGATGTGCGCCCATTACTGAGTAATCTCCCCATAATGTCATAAACAGCTTCATCGGGATGGGTGATTGCGGGACGGTGATAGCCCTCCAAATACCAGGGTTGGGAAGCTAGTTGTACGGTTACTTCTCGTGTTTGTGTTTGTTTTGGCTCAACGGGAATATTTGACTTAGCTTTTTGTCTTGATTTATACCGACCAAAGTAAATTTGTGCGAGTCGCTGGACTTCTTTGGGGTTAACATCACCAACTACAGCGATCGTGATATTACTAGGTACGTAATAGTTAGCAAAAAAGTTTCTAATATCCGCAGGTGTGAGGTTACGAATATCTTCGTCGTAACCAATGACTGGACGACGGTAAGGATGGACTTTGTAGGCTGCGTCGATAAATTTTTCAATCATCAAACCAATGGGGGAATTTTCCACCCGCAGGCGACGCTCTTCCAAAATTACATCTTTTTCTTTAAAAAATTCCCGACTGAGTACAGGTTCCAAAAATCTTTCGGACTCCAGCGACATCCACAACTCTAATTTATTCGCGGGGAAGCTATAAAGATAACGAGTTGCTTCGGTGGAGGTATTGGCATTTAAACCTACTCCTCCCGCTTGTTCGACTATTTGTCCCAGTTCATTTTGTTTTACCAGCTTTGTCGCTTGCTTTTCAACTTCTTGAAACTGAGCTTGTAATTTTGTTACTTCCTCGGTTTTTTTCGCAGCTTTGGCAGCAGTAATTTGTTTATCAAGTTGTTCTAAAGTATCGAGAAGCGGTTTTTCCGCCTTAAAGTCAGTTGTACCGATGCGTGGTGTCCCTTTAAATGCCAAATGTTCGAGGAAATGCGCTACACCCGTTTTGCCATCAGGTTCATCCACTCCACCAACATCAGCATAGGTAAGAAAGGAAACGACAGGGGCTTGGTGACGCTCCAAGACAAGAAATTTCATTCCATTCGCCAGCTTAAATTCAGTTAAATTTTTAATTACTTGGTCAAGATATGGTTGAATTGAAGATTGCTTTACAGGTGGTTTAACTAGTTCTTTTTCAGCTTGAATAACTGGTGCTGCTTGACTTTGGGCGAGTGCAACTTCTGGTAGAAAGCCCCATCCCAAGAAAACAACCGTTAGAAAAATTAACATTAATTGACGCATTGACTCTAATAATTGGTTTATCCTGGCGATTATTAAGTCTAATCGTCGAGTACATCTCAAATGCATATTCATTTGGGAGCTAATAAATCTGTTCATACGTAAAAAGTAACCATTAATTACACTCTTCCGAGATATGGATAAATTGCGATCGCGAATTGGAATTAATTGGAATTAATTGGAATTAATTGAAAACTCCAACTCCAATCCCGATTCTGAATTTAAAACTATTTCTCACCTAACCTAACTAGGTTAAAAAGAAAGGTTTCAAATACTCATACAACAAGGATTGTAATTTTAAAAATTTCTCCCTCTCTCTGCCCTTTTGGCAAATCGTATTCAGGTTTCAATACTCACGGCTCCAGACGATAGACAATAATGTTACAAAACCAGTTCCGAAAATCTTACGATACACGATAACTGTTATGCGCGTGTTTAATTCTCCCCCCCCTTCTGAGGCACAAACTCGCAGCCGCATTTTACAAGCTGCACAACGTTTATTTGCAGCCCAAGGATTTGACGGCACTACCACCCGTGATTTAGCCCAAGCAGCGAGCGTGGCGGAAGGAACTTTATTTCGTCATTTTCCCAATAAAAAGGCAATTTTGGTTGAGGTGGCAACCCAGGGTTGGGTAGAAATTCTCACCGACTTGCTCACAGAATTAAGCGAAATGGGCAGCTACAAAGCGGTAGCTCAAGTCATGCGTCGTCGGATGTGGAATATGAAGAAAAACGCGGAGATGATGCGTGTGTGCTTCATGGAAGCCCAATTTCACCCCGATTTACGTGAAAGAATTCAAATCGAAGTCATCGAAAAAATGACCAATGTTGCTGAAGCCTTTTTCCAAGAAGCAATGGACAAAGGAATCTATCGACAGATGGATGCGAAATTAGTTGCCAAGATTTTCCTGGGAATGTTTGCGATCGCAGGTTTCTCTAATGAGACTATCACATCTCCTGATGCTTCACCCCAAGAACTTCAAGCCATGGCAGAAGGATTAGCTGATATTTTTCTAAATGGTGTGTTGGTAAAAAGTTAAGAAATTGGATATTTCGATAATTGGGAATTAATTATTCACTACTAATAATTGGCAACTATCTTCGCTTGCTGAGTCCACTGTTGCACAATATCAACAGCAGGACATAAATCCCGTCGTTGCATGGTTGCGACTTGCAAGCGTAGTACCTGCTGATGTAAACGATGTGTGGGAATCTGCGCCAACTGTATCACAGAACCAATTCCAGCATGAAGCAATAACCCACAATATTGCGTTCCCACGCTGGGGACTCTCGCTAAATCTGCTAGCGCTACCCATTTATTCACATACTTCAGATTAATTTGTAATTGATTGGCTAGTTCAACTCTCGATTGCGGTGTTTTCCCCTTAATAATCAGTTGTCTTGTTGTGGAAATTCCGCAATTTTGCAGTCGTAATTGTTCTTCTGCGTTTAAACCAGGTAACTCTTCTATCAACCAATCGCAGGATGAAATACGGTTCACCCTCGCTTGTTTTTGGGGAGACATTATAAAAACTCATCAAATGTAGGCTCTTTTGACTATTGTGACAAGTAAATAGTAAATTGCGGTTTGATAATTCTGATAGTCAGAATAAGTTTAAACATATTGTTCTCAATAATCAGATGCAGACAGAATTTAACTTTTTCCAACACTGGTATCCTGTAATACCCATTGAAGATTTAGACTCACAACGTCCCACTCCCATCACAATTTTAGGTATGCGGCTGGTAATATGGAAACCCAAATCATCAGATACATATCAAGTATTTTTAGACCAATGTCCGCATCGTTTAGCACCATTAAGTGAAGGGCGCATCGATGACAGAACAGGCAACTTAATGTGTAGCTATCACGGCTGGCAATTTGATTCCCAAGGCATTTGTACCCATATTCCCCAAGCGGAAAACCCGGAGATTGTTAGTAAAAATAAAGACAATTTCTGCGTTACTTGTTTACCAATTAGACAAGCAAATGATTTATTGTGGGTATGGCTTGATACTAATTCCAGAGAAATTGCAGAAAATACATCATTACCTTTATCATCCAAAATTGGTGCTAGTACAGGCTTTGTTTGGTCTTCAATGGTGCGCGATTTAGAATATGATTGGCAAACACTAGTAGAAAATGTTGCCGATCCCAGTCACGTACCTTTTGCACACCATGGAGTACAGGGAAATCGTGAGAAAGCTACACCTATCCCGATACAAATTTCCCAATCTACAGCAAATTTAATTGAGGCGACAATTGAAAAAGGTTTGAAAAGCACAATTACCTTTCAACCCCCTTGTCGTTTAGAGTATTCAATTACGTTTGGAAATTCTGGGAAACAGGTGGGACTTGTAACTTACTGCATTCCCGTCAGTCCCGGTAAATCTCGAATTATTGCTCAGTTTCCTCGTAATTTTGCCAAAACACTACATCACTTCACCCCTCGCTGGTGGAATCACATCACAGAACGCAATTTGGTGCTTGATGGGGATATGGTACTTCTTCAACAGCAAGAGTATTTGTTACAACAAAGACAAACTTTGGGAAGTTGGAAAACAGCCTATAAAATGCCAACGAGTGCAGACCGCTTGGTGATTGAATTTCGGCAATGGTTCGATAAATATGCTCAGGGTAAATTACCTTGGGATAAAGTGGGAATTAATGCTTTGGGATACGCAAAAATAAATCAAAACCGCGAAGAAGTATTAAATAGGTATAAACAACATACTCAACATTGCAGTAGCTGTCGTGGTGCATTAAAAAATATTCAAAGTTTGCAACTATTCCTTTTGGCATATTTTGTAATCATAGTGACAATTGTTGCATTAATGCCCGATGCATCAAGAGTAAAAATCGGCATTCCATTAAGTATCTCTGCTCTTTTAGGTTTGGGAATTTACGCAATTTTGAAGCTATGGTTAGAGCCAAAATTTTACTTTATTGATTATATTCACGCAGAAAAATAGAGATTTTTCGTGTTGGTAATTTGAGTTTTTCGCTTTCATCTTTTCTCTTGTGCCTCTACCCTATAAAAAGTCATTTCACCTTTTTTCATTTACACTTTAGTAGAGCAGTATAGAAAGCCAATGTTACACCAAAAATTGCAAATTTCCCGATTAACGGGAAAACTGCTTGCAGCTTTCGTATTTGGAAGCATTTCGATAATTATCGCCAGCTGTACATCCACTCCAGAAGTCCCCAAAACAGAAGCTCAAGAGCAATCACAACCCAACAGCTACAAAAATCAATCGGAACAGGAAGCAGTTAGAACCAACCAAGATAAGGATGATGACAAAGACGATGATGATAAAGATGGCGATCGCAATCAAAACTATAATAAAAACAAAGATGATGATAAAGATTAATTAGCTACTTAATTCGTCATACATTGCAATAGACGTAGAGACGTTCCATCGGAGCGTCTCTTTGTTTACCATTTCTTTGTTTTCCAAATGTCCCACACCCGAAAATATAAATAAAACTCTATATTATTTGTATTAGAGGTTATGTATAAAGTAAACCTTAAGACCAAAGAAACCCGGTTTCTTGGATTTTAGTTTCGAGCATCATCTGACTTTTTGATGAGAAACCGGGTTTCTCCCTGCGCGACTATCATTTTTATTACCCTCATCCCCATGCCTGTATCCCTCATCGACACCCTGCATCAACGTCGCCAAAATCTCGCAAACTTGATTAATTTTCCGGCAATTCTCTGGGCAGGAAATTCCAGCCCCCGCAATTTCCCGGCAAATGTCTTTCCTTTCCGCGCTAGCAGCCATTTCCTATATTTTGCTGGATTACCTTTGGCAAACGCTGCTATTCGTATGGAAGCAGGTAAACTCGAACTTTTCATTGACGAAGCCACACCCAGCAGTGCATTGTGGCATGGAGAAACACCCAAACGGGACGAAATTGCCACCCAAATTGGTGCAGATGCAGCTTACCCGATGACAGAATTAGCATCCACAATCGAGGGTGCTGCCACAATTGCCGTTCAAGATGCATCGACATGGACACAACAAACACAGCTATTCAACCGGATGGTGTTACCACAACTTCCACCCCAAGGTATAGATTTAGAATTAGCCAAGGCAATAGTCAAATTACGTCTCATTCACGACGAAGGTGCATTAACCGAGTTGCGAAAAGCCTCTGCTGTCAGTGTTGCCGCACATCAAGCCGGGATGAGAGCAGTGAAAAAATGCAAAACTGAAGCTGAAGTACGGGCAGCAATGGAAAGTGTAATTATTGCCCATGAGATGCAGACTTCCTACA
This sequence comes from Calothrix sp. UHCC 0171, assembly GCF_034931845.1. NCBI lineage: Bacteria > Bacillati > Cyanobacteriota > Cyanophyceae > Nostocales > Calotrichaceae > Calothrix > Calothrix sp. UHCC 0171. The sequence continues at coordinate 125,018 of NZ_JAYGHN010000011.1, read as the reverse complement.
ACAGTATTGTCACCGTTCATGGTGAAGTTCTGCATAACGAACATTATCATCATCCAATTCAAGTTGGTGATTTACTGCTTGCTGATGTGGGTGCGGAAACCTCCACTGGTTGGGCAGGTGATATTACTCGTACCTTTCCTACATCTGGAAAATTTTCATCTACCCAAAGAGATATTTATGATGTAGTTTTAGCGGCACATGATGCCTGTATTGCCGCAATGCATCCAGGTGTTGAGTATGCAGATATTCACCTTTTAGCTTGTAAAGTCATTGCTGAGGGGTTGGTAGATTTGGGTATTTTACAAGGAAATCCAGAAGAATTAGTGGAAAAAGACGTTCATGCGCTATTTTTTCCCCACGGTATTGGGCATTTACTCGGTTTAGACGTGCATGATATGGAGGATTTGGGGGATTTAGCGGGGTATGAAGAAGGAAGGGATAGAAGTCAAAGATTTGGTTTGGGTTATTTACGATTAAATCGAACTTTGCGTCCGGGAATGTTAGTGACTATTGAACCAGGATTTTATCAAGTTCCGGCAATTTTACAGTCAGCCCGATCGCATTACCAGTATCTAATTAACTGGGAACGTTTGCAACAATTTGCCGATGTTCGCGGTATCCGAATTGAAGATGATGTATTAGTTACGAATACGGGTACAGAAGTCCTGACAAATGCATTGCCTACAGCAGCAAAGGAAATTGAAGAATTGGTCTGTAGTGGTGAGAAGATTTAAAAGTCAGAAAGAATGCGATGTTTACAGTGTTTTAACTGATAAAAAGAAAGTAAATTAATACATCAGGAAATATTATGAATTCGATTGGAGAATAATTGTGATTTGAGGGAAAACTAGATAGAGCATATTCCTCTGTATCTACCATTGAAAGCGATCGCCTGCCATCATGATCCCCAAATTTCTACATAATCCGTATCAAAAAATCACATCCTTGATTAGTAAGGGTGAATTATTTGCAAATCAGCATCGAATGTCGATGTTTGTGCTGGGTGGCACGGTGATTGCCAGTCTGGCTTTATATTCACAATATCTGATTGTGCGGAATTGGGTATCAGATAATTTGCAGCAGGAAGCTTTGAATCAGGTAGAACAGGAAGGAAAAAATATTGATAGTTGGCTGGCAGTGTTAAAGGCACGAGTAGAAGTGCTAGCAAGTGAGAATATGATTTTTTCCTTGGACTATCAAGAGATAAAACCTCGCTTTCAAGATAAATTGCAGCGTTTTCAGGAATTTTCAGCTTTTGGAGTCGCAAAAGCCGATGGCTTGTTGTATGCGACAGACGGAAATTTAGTCAATATCTCCGACAGAAAATATTTCCAGAAAGCGATACAAGGGGAAGTCAATATTAGTGATCCCCTGATTTCCCGTAGAAATAACATTCCATCGATGGTAGTTGCTGCGCCAATTTGGGCAAATTCTCGCTTCCAGCAATTGCCATCTAATAGTTTTCCCCTAGGGGTAGTGACTGGGGCTGTGAGACTGGAACGTTTGCAGGAAGTAATTACCCAGTTAAAATATGGTGATAATAGCTACGGATTGGCGTTGAATTACCGAGGAGAGATAATTGCTCATCCCAATCCCAACTTAATTTCCAATCTTGAAAAACCATTAGCGAATTCAGGAAATGAAACTGACAAAAACTTGGCGAATCTGGCAAAGCAAATTATTGCCAAGAAGGAAGGAATTGACCTAGTTTTTCTCGATTCTGGTTGGAAGTATGTAGCTTATGTACCTTTAAAACAAACTCAATGGTCGATTGCTTTAGTGATTCCTCAGGAAAATATTGCCGCCAAGCTCTATGCTTTAGATGGGATAGCGATCGCATTGATTAGTTTAGCGGGCACAATTGTTTTGATATTATGGCGATCGCATATTTTCAAACAAAAGCAGTTAACAAAATTAAGCCAGAAATTAGAACAAGAAGTTAGCACAACAACCAGTGATTTACGTGAAATTGTCCAGCAATTAGAACAAGAAATAATTCATCGTCAACAGGTAGAAAATACACTTGTCGAAAGTGAAAATAAATTCCGTCAATTAATTGAAAATGCTCACGATATTGTTTATTCCTTGACTTTAGAAGATGCAACATTTTCCTATTTATCACCCAAATTTACAGACATCCTCGGGTACGAAGTTGGTGAATGTATTGGCAAAGATATTGCTGAGATTACCCATCCCGATGACATGCCAATATGTTTGAGAAACATCCAACAATTAATCACAACAGGTAGTAACTCTGCCACAGAATTTCGAGCTAGGCACAAGGATGGTAGTTGGCGTTGGTTGATTACCAGAGATTCTCTCATCAAGGATAATTCTGGTAATATAATTGGTATTCAAGGAATTGCACGAGATATTAGCGATCGCAAAACCGTAGAAGAAACACTAAAACGTAACCAAGAATTTTTACAAAGTATTTTTGATGGTGTCGATTACACGCTTTTTGTGATAGATGTCTGTGGTGATGGAGAACTTCGCTATTCCGCTTGGAATCTCGCAGCTACGAGAATCACTGGATTAAAATTAGAAGATGTTTACGGTAAAACCCCAGAGGATTTATTCCCTAAGGAAATTGCTACTAATTTTCTGGAAAAATGTCATATATGTATAGCAACAGGTAATTCGATTACCTATGAGAGTGAAGTCACAGCCCTAAATTCTGAAATGTGGCATTTAACCACAATTACACCGTTAAAAGATGCAAATAGTCATCAAGTTTATCGCTTGGTTGGCAGTATATTTGATATTACTCAACGCAAACAAATAGAAAAAGAGCAAGCAAGATTATTAGATATTTTAGAAACAACATCAGATTTAGTTGGCACAGCAAGTCCTGAAGGAAAAAGTCTCTATCTCAATAAAGCTTGGCGTGAATTATTAGGCATTGCTAAAGAAGAAAGTTTAAATATGGAAATTTCACCAAGTTTCCATCCCCATTGGGCTTTGGAAAAAATTATTAATCAACTTATTCCCGAAGCAATAGAGAATGGAGTATCGATGGGAGAAACAGCAATTATCGATCAATCTGGTCAAGAAATCCCAGTTTCTCAAGTTGTCATTTCCCATCAAACAACAAAAGGTGAATTAGAATATATCTCTACTGTCATTAGAGATATTAGCGATCAAAAACAAGTACAAACAAAATTAGAAGAACAAGCACACTTTCTGACAAAAACTCTCCAGGAACTACAGGAAACCCAAACTCAACTAATAGAGAGTGAAAAAATGTCCTCTTTAGGTCAATTAGTTGCTGGTATTGCCCATGAAATCAATAACCCTGTCAGTTTTATATTTGGAAATCTTAATCATGCTGAGGAATATTTTCATGATTTAGTCGAACTCATTCATCTCTATCAGCAACATTACCCGGAAAATCCTACAAATATTCAAGAAAAAATTGAAGATATCGACCTAGATTTTTTGATTACTGATGCCGAACATTTATTCACTTCGATGCGATCGGGTGCTAAACGCATCCGAGATATTATCCTATCTTTAAGAACATTTTCCCGTCTGGATGAAGCTGAAATTAAACAAGTAGATATCCATGAAAATATAGATAGTACCTTATTAATTTTACAGCATAGATTTCAACAAACAAAACCGGCAATTCAATTAGTTAAAAGCTATGGGAAATTACCACTGATAGAATGCTATGCAGGACAAATAAATCAAGTATTTATGAGTATTATTGCTAATGCTATTGATGCTATTCAAGAAGCAAATAAAATCATCATTTCGCCAGAAGGAAAAATATTAGAATCCTCTAATCAAATTACAATTAGCACCCAGCAAGAAGAATCAAATCAAATCATTATTTGTATTGCAGATAGTGGGATTGGTATAGAACCAGAAAAAATCACAAAAATCTTTGACCCCTTTTATACTACAAAAGCGATCGGTCAAGGGGCTGGCTTAGGACTAGCTGTCAGCTATAAAATTATTACTTCTCAGCACAAAGGTAAAATCTGGTGTGAATCAGAACCAGGAAAAGGTTCTAAATTCTGGATTCAAATTCCTAAACTATTGAAGTAGTTAAATACTGTAATTAACCCTTTTCTAACCAAGTTTAAAAGGAAAATCTGATGCGATCGCTTGCTGAAATCAATGAAAAAATTATTCAAAAAAAAGCAACTGTCCTCACAGTCGATGAAGTCAAAGCCCAAGTTGTCGAACTTGGTGTGACTGAGGTGGCAAAAAAGGTTGATGTCATTACTACTGGCACATTCGAGCCAATGGAATCAAGCGGCGCAATTATTAATTTAGGACATACAGACCCACCAATCAAAATTCGTCGTGCCTGGCTTGATGGAGTACCCGTATACTCTGGATTTGGTGCTGTCGATTTATACTTGGGTGCTAGCTGCACCGTGGAAACAAAAGATGGCGAAGAAGCCCGTTCCCGCAAAGCAACACCGAAAATATTACGCGGCGGAGGTCATGTAATCGAAGACTTGGTTGCTGGTAAAGCAGTACATCTCCGCGCTGAAGGACAAGTCACTGATTGCTACCCACGAGCCACATTTGAAACGACAATTTCCCGCGAGACAATTAATCAGTTTTATTTATTTAATCCTAGAAATCTTTATCAAAACTTTATAGTTGGTGTAAATGGGGGTGACAGAACTCTGTTCACATATCTTGGTCCCCTGCAACCTCGTTTGGGAAATGCCGTTTATTCAAACCCCGGTGCAATTTCGCCGCTTCTCAATGATCCAGATTTACAGCTAGTTGGTATTGGTACAAGAATTTTTTTAGGAGGTGGTATTGGTTACGTTTCTTGGGAAGGAACCCAGCATTTTCCACTACAAAAACGTTTACCCAATCGGACACCAATTGGTCCAGCAGCCACTTTAGCATTAATTGGCGATGCTAAACAAATGGATCCTCGTTGGATACGTGGTTGTTATTTTAAAAACTACGGACCATCAATGATGTTAGGTGTTGGCATCCCCTACCCAGTATTAAACGAAGAAGTAGTAGCCCGTTGTGCAGTTCAAGACAAAGAAGTAGTTGCACCAATTGTAGATTTTTCCATCCCCCGGCGCGTGCGTCCGACATTTGGGTTAGTGAGCTACGCCCAATTAAAATCGGGACGTATCACTATAGAAGGAAAAAGCGTCCGAAGCGCCCCACTGGCAAGTATGTTTCTCTCCAGACAAGTAGCCATAGAATTGAAACAATGGATTGAAGCAGGTACTTTTACCCTGACTGAACCTGTTTCCCCAATTCCAATGGAGCGATCGTTTTTACCACAAGACCGTTGGACGGAGTTTTAGAGAGGTTGAAAAGAAGATCAGGTACGTGGGATGGGGAGAGTGGAAAAGGGGAAAATTTACCTATTTCCTCGCGTCCCCCCCCTCTTGTCACCTTTACTTGCTTACTCTCCTTCCGCTTTCGGTTTTTTAATTGGTTTAGGAGTTGGACGGCTGGGATTGGGCAAGGGTTTAGGAGTCATGCTGGGGTCAGCGCTACCTTTTTTAATTGGACGTGGAGTTTCGCCCCCAGGAGGTCTGCGGAAAGGCTTTCTACTACCAACAGCACCACCTGCCTTAAAGGGTCTTCTACCGCCGCCACCACCACCCGGTTTAAACGGAGGTCGGCGTTTCTTCGGTAAGTCAGCAATGGCTTCGCCTTTTTCGATGGTAAGTGAATCACCCTCGCGTTTAACTTGCAAATCCCAAAACTTGCCAACGGCTCGGGCTTCGAGCTTGCCTTTGATTTTGAGTTTAAAATATTTGGGTTTATCGTCCTTTTTGCGGGGAGCCTGCTTAATTTTGATGACTAAGCTGTTGCAATCTTGGGTTTGATAAACAACCTCACCACGGACAGAAAAGCCCCCATCAGGAATTTCGGATGAAGGTGTCAGGACTTCTGGTTCTGAAGTTTCTGTTGATACGGAGTCTTCTGATTCTGTAGAATCTTCTTCCTCTTCAGATGTTGAGGCTTTGGCGAGCTTTTCTGGCTCCCAAACGCCAACGATTTGTAAGTGTAATTCGTCGTTTTCTTGGCGAGTACGTGGATAAACAACCCACAAATGCTCCTGTTCCAAATCGAGATGATTTTTAACCAAACTCATAATCCTTCCCAGAAGGACAGAACTCAGTTCGATTCCATCGACGGTAATCAGCGAGCCTTGGGTAAATTGTTCAGCACTGGCTACATAACGACCTCTAACTAAGCCAATGGCTCGGTACTGCATCGGTTCGCTCGGTGGCGGAATCGGCTGCTGTCGATTCACGAGATGTTCATCTTCAGCATTGTCGCTGTCGATGTCGAGCGAATGTTCTTCCTCAGAAGTTAGGTCTTCGGTAAGAACTTCTTCCTTGGGAGCTTCAATGCTAGTTTGGTCTTTAATTTTATCTTTGTTCGGTCTACTTGGTTTAGAAGGTTCGGACGACGGCATCAGGTCGGAATTCATAACAACTCCTTGCGGCGGAGACACATCCCATTGTGGGATTTAATAAAGGAAACTGGAAAGAGCGTTTGTGCGATTGGTGAAAGTATAATTCTTTCCCAAGCACCATTCCAGCGTACCCCATGTGATACTGAAGACGCGATATGAGTATCTTAAATGGGGTTAAACCCACATGCGATACTAGCTTAGATTTGGCGCACTTACACTAAAATGTGTAATTTAACGCCATGAGACTGGTTTCGGAAGCATACCACAGTTACAATTCTGACGGTTCCTCCTAAAGTTGTCATTCATTTTTACAGGGTATGTTTGTATTTGTTATACAGTTCACGGGGATTTTGTAGCATTCCGCAAAGTTTGTCAAATTTTTAATTTTTTCGATTGTTTGTCAACATAGTCTCATTAACTCGTTAATACTAAAGGAAGGTCTTGTGTCTGAATCGGGAAATCGCTGGATTGTAAGAGTCATATTAGTGCTGGCGGCGCTTTTACTTGTAGGAGTTTCTGCTGCTCCCATTATTATGCAAGCATTAAGTAATAATTCTGGTCGTTCTGTCACCAATAACGCCAACAGTCCTGGTGGACGCGATTCGGCGAATCCTAATGAAATCAAGGCGAAACTGGAGGATGAAGTACGAGGTTACGAACAAGTTTTACAGAAGGACTCTGATAATCAAAACATACTTAAAGGTTTAGTAAAAGCAAGACTAAATTTATTGGCTTTAAAACGAAACGAAACCAAACTTGTCGCTGATGATTTTAAACCTGTACTCGAGCCACTCGAACGTCTGGTTAAACTAAATCCTCAAGATACAGAACAAGCCGTTTTACTGGCACAGTTAAAAGAATCAGTCGGCGATCGCGAAGGTGCAGCACAGCATTTGCGTACTGTTTTAGAAACTCGACCTGGGGATACAAAGGCTATACAAGCAATGGTATCACTATTAATGAACCAGAAACGCCCAGAAGCTGCGATCGGTTTACTCGAAGAAACCCTAGCGAAAGCACCCCAGGCAAATAAAATTGAACCTGGTAGTGTCGATACTATTGATGTTCAGGTTTTATTGGGTAATATCCATGCTAACCAAAAACGCTATGGAAAGGCTTTTGAATTATACGAAAAAGCCAGTAAAACCGACCCAAAAGACTTTCGCCCAATTTTGGCAAAAGCACTAGTTCTGAAAGAACAAGGTAAAATCGACGAAGCCAAACCTCTATTTGCAAATGCTGCGGCTCTTGCTCCCGCACGCTACAAGGACGAAATTAACAAAGCTGCTACCGAAACAGTGACAACGCCTACACCTACACCTACACCTACGCCTACAGTGACAAATTCTCCGTAGAAGAAATGTCAAAATCTTAACTCCCTTAGCGGTTCTGACTCAACTTACTCAACACTCTCTAAATGTCAACTTACGAGAACATCTACGCCATTGTGCGTCAAATACCTGCTGGTACAGTTGCAACTTACGGACAAGTTGCGATACAAGCAAATCTGAGTGGAAAAGCACGTTTAGTTGGTTATGCTTTGTATCGTGTAGATATCAGTTCTGATGTGCCTTGGCATAGAGTCATTAATGCCAAAGGTGAGATTTCCTATTCCCCTTTACGTCAGGGAGGTGACTATACGCAAAAAGTTCTGCTTGAGCAAGAGGGTATAGAATTCAATACAGAAGGTAAAGTCAATCTGCGTAAATATTTGTGGCATCCAAAGATTGATTAAATTTTGACGTTATCCATCGGAATGAAAATTTAATAGCCTGTTTCCGATTTAATTGGGAATGGTGCGTTACGCTAATATCACTCTACTTTTGCACCTTATTTCACCCATAATCCATATAAAAAATATCCCCAACTTCTAAAGATAAATTAGGGATAGGAATCATAACAATCAGCACTTACGCACGTGAAGCCAGAAACTCGGTTTCTTCATCGATATCTGATCTTCGAAACAAAGGTTTTGCATAAAAACCCGGTTTCTTTGCGTAAGTCATAACAATAAATATTGAAGTAAAGTTAATTTTTATTGATTAATTTGATGATTAACTTGTGGTAAAGTGCTTTCTGGTGTAGACGATGTTGACAAGGTGGCTTGTTGATGAGTGGAGAACGAAGAATCTAATTGCACTTGTTCGGGTATAGTATCGCGAATCACATCCCGAATCAGATTAGATGAATCATGGAGGTAGGAGCCAACCAATTTATCATAATTAGATACAACTGCTAGAAATGCACCACCCAAAATATATATCGGTAAAGGCAAAGTAAAATCTTTTACCCAATCGAATAATTCTGCCAGCACAAATAGTAATAAAAAACAAGCAAACCAAATTCTCATATTTTTATTTCCCAAACGCGGACAATTCTATATATAGTAGCTTGCATAGGAAAAGTGAGAAGTGCTAGGTGCTGCCCTGCCACGTCTCTGTTAGTAATGATGAATTTCCTCTGTTCTCTACCTAATTTTTCTCAAGCCACTCAGTAACTTCGGGTTGCGTATGAGTTAATAGTTTCCCTTGAGCAATTACATAACGGGGTTTGCGACGTAGACGGATGGCATCATAACAACTCTTTTCCTCTAATACCAACATCGAGGCTGTATTTCCTACTTCCACACCGTAATCATGAAGATGCAGCGTTTTCGCCGCATTAATTGTCACCATCTCATAACAAGCATTTATTTCTGGTAATCCTGTCATCTGGCAAACATGTACTCCCATATGGGCGACATCGAGCATGTTGCCACTACCTAAACTATACCAAGGGTCTTGGACACAATCGTGACCAAAACTCACATTCAAGCCGTTTTGCCACAGTTCTTTCACTCGCGTTACACCCCGACGTTTGGGATAGGTATCGTTTCGTCCTTGCAGGGTAATATTAATTAAGGGATTAGCAATAAAGTTGATTTGGGCGCGTTGCAAGAATCCCATTAATTTAAAAGCATAGGCATTGTTGTAGGAAGCAAAGGCTGTTGTATGACTAGCTGTGGTTTTCGCACCCATTCCTGTCGCGATTGCACAAGCGGCGACAACTTCGAGGAATCGGGATTGTTCGTCGTCAATTTCGTCACAGTGAATATCAATCAACTTGTGATATTGTGTCGCTAATTCAAAGATGCGCTCAACTGAATTTACGCCATGTTCGCGGGTAAGTTCGTAGTGGGGGATACCTCCAACTGCATCCGCACCCATTTCTAACGCTCGTTCTAGAAGTTCTAAATTTCCCGGTTGCGAGTAAATTCCATCTTGGGGAAAGGCAACAACTTGCAGTGTCATCCAATTTTTGACTTCTTCGCGCACTTCCAGGAGAGCTTGTAGTGCGATTAACTGTGATTCGCTAACATCGGCATGGGAACGCACAAATAATATCCCTTGTTCCGCTTGCTGTTTGAGAGTTGCGATCGCTCGCTTTTTCACATCTCCTATAGAAATATTTTGCTTGCGATCGCGCCAAATTTCAATCCCCTCAAATAATGTCCCACTTTGGTTCCAACGTGGTTCTCCGGCAGTTAAGGCTGAATCTAAATGTATGTGGGATTCGACAAATGGTGGTGAAACTAATCTACCTTCTGCATCTAGTTCCACATCCGCATTATCGGCGATTTCATCGGCTATTTTCGTAATGCGTCTATTTTTGATGCCAATATCTACTAACTTGCCATCAGTCTGTCCCAGTAATTTGCCACGACGCACCAATAAATCGTACTCACGATTCGACATCATAAAAAGTAAAATTGTCTCAGAAAATAATATCAGCTAACAATACTGAAAGTAAGTCAGTGCCAATAAACAAAGCAATCGTAAACCTAATTGTTAACTTTATTTTTCGTTACATAATTGCCAGATGATTCCCCAATCATGAATTTAAGTTAAATGCATAAACACGATTTTAAGTAAATCTGCTTGGGTAAATGGTTTAGTTAGATACCCCGAAGCCCCAACCAACCTAGCTTTTACTTTGTCGATTAAGCCTTTATTCCCCGTCACCATGATGATAGGTGTCTTCTTAAACATGGAATTATTACGGATGATTTTACACAAATCATAACCATCGATACCATCCATATTTAAATCCAGTAAAATTAAGTCGGGTTTGTTACGAATTATTGACATTACCGCTTTGACTGGATCATTAATTGCTACAACTGCGAAATTTTCCTGTTCTAAGAAACGACTAATTTCCTTAAGTACAGTAGGACTATCATCCACTGAGACTACTTTATAGGTTTTGCGATCGCTTACTATGTTTGATATCGGGGCAGGCGGATTGATTACAGTTTCAGTGCGGGTTTGAGAAGTGGCTTGTAAATCCCTTTCGGCTGGACGATGGGCGACTGGGGTTGGTGTGGGATTGCTACGACTGCCAACAAACTCTTCGACTACTCCGATGCCAGTGTTACTACGTGCAACAGCGAAATTTTCAGTGGCATTTGACGTAACTGCTGTGACTAATGGGCGAGCAAATTGACTCTCTGCGTAGTTGATTACACTATTGGCATTCTCAGTAAATTCTTTAGCAGTTTTAGGTAATTGATCGAATGGTGGGTCGGGTTCATGGAGGACAATTTCTCCATTTAAAATATACTGACAGAGACTACGGGCTATTTTTACTTCATCTCGATTCACAATTGCGGCTAGATGGCGGATACTAAAACCTTTCATCCATCCTGTGAAATTTGGGTGGATTTCTGCAAGTCCCTGCTGATTTGCTTTGGTTTGTACTCGTAGATACGGGCGTTGGTAAGGAGAAGAAATATGTGGCGCTAGTGATTGCCAACTCCGTAATTGCTCGACACTCATTTCTAATATTTTTTCTGTATCAATCCTACAGATAACTGGCAATTTATTTACAATATTTATTAATTCGTAACTTCCTGTATTAATTAAGAGAAATGATTCCAATACTTCCTTAACCATTTCTTGAATTAATATTGCTGCTTGAGTGGGATTGATGTGGCGTTGACTCACTAACCAGCAAATTGCTTGATATTCTGGTGGTTGTTCGGGAACAGTCGATAAATTGGGAGCATCAGTTTCAAACATTAAGCGCAACTGAACACGTGTGTCGGTGCTTAAAGGGGGTAATTGATGGCTGCGACAACGCAAATGTCTCTCTAATCTGTCAAATGCCTCTACTGAATGGGTAGCGTAGATAATTTTTCCCTGTTCTAAGTATATTAGCCAAGAGACTGAGTTATTTGAGACATGCAAGCATGTGCGATCGCTACAGCTAGATAAGTGTCGTAATAAACTCAGGGGACGCAATCTGGTAAATGTGCCAAAAATATTCATTTCTTTAGAGTTTTTCCCGTGAACTAAGCCGAATCTCAGTAATTTCCATCTATTAGGGATATGGCATAATTACTATTTTTGACATCATTCCCCAAGGCATCTCAGAGAATGATATGCATATTATGTTACAGGCAATAAAAACTACATGGTGGATTTGTTGCTACATTTTACGCAGCAGCATTTTATTTACTCAGACAATATTCAAGATATCAATTTTCAATATTTACGACCGCAGAATATAATAATTGAGAAGGGCAAGCTGAATTTTGTCCTTTCATAAAAGATATAAGTCTTCTACATGAAAAATTTAAAAAGTAAGAGCGGCAAATGCTTAGATATTATTGTATTGTAGATTTGCTATTCGTACTTTTGCCAAGTAGATTACAACAAATAATGCAAATCTCTGATAAATTCCTTTTTACTAAATACCCTATTGGTTGAGATTTTATTCAAAATGTAGGTATTAATGCATAAATAAATAATCTACAGCAAAACATCATCTTTAAGAGTCTCGTCGCTGCTTTGAAATATATACTTTTAGAGAAAGGAAAAGAGAACTTTGGACGTTAATATAACACAACAAGTTATGCCCGATACATTAAGACTTGATGAAGTTGTGGAGTTTGCGGAGAACCCAGAACCCCGTTGTCCTTGCGTACTATTACTTGATACTTCTGGTTCAATGCAAGGTATGCCAATCAATGCTCTCAATGAGGGGTTGCTGAGTTTCAAAGAAGAATTAGTGAAAAATACACTGGCAGCGAGACGAGTTGAAGTTGCGATTGTTACTTTTGATAGTAGCATAAATGTAGTGCAAGATTTTGTGACGGCAGACCAATTTAATCCACCAGTATTATCAGCCCAAGGCTTGACAAATATGGGTGCGGGTATTCACAAAGCACTGGATTTAATCGCCGATCGCAAGACACAATATCGCACGAATGGGATTGCTTACTACCGTCCTTGGGTTTTTATGATTACCGATGGTGAACCCCAAGGAGAATTTGAAGATGTTGTCGAACAGGCATCATCGCGGTTACAAACAGATGAAGCCAACAAACGTGTTGCTTTTTTTACAGTCGGCGTGGAAAATGCTAATATGACTCGGTTGAGTCAAATAGCGGTGCGTACACCTCTAAAGCTTCAGGGTTTAAATTTTGTCGAGATGTTTGTGTGGTTATCCGCGAGTATGTCAGCCGTTTCACATTCCAAGGTTGACGAACAAGTAGCACTACCCCCCATTGGTTGGGGAACTGTTTGAACCTAAATATTGGATGGAATGTGATCGCTTGTAGTGGGGATTCTGTCGCAGTCGTCATTTCCCAGAGAGCGGTTTTATGCTTACACAGCAGTGAGTGAATAGTTGTATGAATACAAAACAATTGCTTCATTGGCGGGTTGTCGCTGCTTCCGTATGTGGTACCAGCCATGTCAAAACCGAGCAACTGTGTCAAGATGCCCATCACTGGCAGGTATTGCCGGATAATGTATTAGTTGCTGCGGTTGCAGATGGTGCAGGTTCCGCAAGTTTAGGAAAAGTGGGGGCAATGATAGCCACAGAAACTGCGATCGAAAATATCTCGATGCAGGATGTGACTAAACACGGGCTAGCGGATGATGAATTTGTGCGATCGCTTTTAACAGCAGCAATGGTAGCTGCCAAAAAAGCGGTTGAGGAGGAAGCCGTTGCTTGCGGTAGACAACTGACCGATTTAGCAACCACTTTAATTATTATGGTAGCAACACCAGAAGGTGCAGCAGTGGCGCAGATTGGCGATGGAGTGGCAGTCGCCAAGGATTTTCAGGGGAATTTAATAGCACTTACCATGCCCGATAGTGGCGAATACATTAACGAAACCACATTTCTCACTTCCGACGACGCGATTGATACAGCGCAGTTACGGCTATGGCGACAACCAATAGTTAATATTGGCTTGCTAACAGATGGGTTACAAATGTTGGCGATAAATATGGCAGTTGGCGCTCCTCACAAACCGTTCTTTCTACCCCTATTTGATTTTGTTGCCGATGCCGAAGACAAATCAGTAGCCAAAGAACAGTTAGTGAAATTTTTAAAATCCGAGCGAATTACCCAACGAACCGATGATGACTTAACCCTCGTCTTAGCTGTACTGCATGACTAGTTGCCAATATTCACCGCAGTTGAATTTTGACAAAACTACCAAAAGATAACCAATTTTATTTTTCTTAAAGATAACCTTTACATGCAGGTACTACGTTGTCTTCCCAACCAGCAAAATCTCACAGTCAGCCTCACCGTCAGCTTAGGGCGCGGTGGTGAAGCCTGTGTTTATACAGTTCCCACGGATACAAATTTGGTAGCAAAAATCTATCATAAACCAACAGAGGAACAAGCCCGGAAACTCAAAGTCATGCTGGCACATCCGCCAGAAAACCCCACCGCCGCCTTAGGTCATATTTCCATTGCTTGGCCCCAGGAAATATTACGGGCTAGCGATGGTAGCGATCGCGCCGTTGGTTTTTTGATGCCCCGGATTCGGGGAATGCGTCCCATCATTGATTTTTACAATCCGAGAACTCGCCGCCAACACTGTCCCCTATTCAGCTATCAATACTTACTACGTACAGCCCGCAACCTCGCAGCTGCTTTTGCAGCCTTACATGCACGGGGTTACTGCGTTGGTGATGTCAACGAATCAAACATTTTAGTCAGTGACACCGCCCTAGTGACATTGGTAGACACCGACTCATTCCAAGTTCGTGATCCAGAAATGGGTTTTGTTTATCGTTGTCCCGTTGGCAAGCCAGAATTTACACCCCCCGAACTCCAAAATAAAACATTTGCGGAATGCGATCGCGCCGTCGCCCATGATTTATTTGGGATGTCAGTCTTGATTTTCCAACTATTAATGGAAGGTACTCATCCCTTTTCTGGCATCTATCAAGGGGCAGGAGAACCGCCACCCTATGAAGCCCGTATCGCTGCCGGACACTTTACCTACAGTAAAAAACATCGCGTACCCTATATTCCCACCCCCATTGCTCCACCTTGGGAAGCATTACACCCAGGTTTGCAGGAATTATTTTTACGCTGTTTTGAGGAAGGTAATACTAACCCCTTGATGCGTCCCAGTGCAGCCACTTGGCTCCTGACACTGACGGAAGCAGAAGAATCCTTAATCACCTGTACAGCAAATCCCCAACACCGCCATAGCAATCACCTTCACAGCTGCCCTTGGTGCGAGCGGAAATTGCGTTTGGGTGGACGGGATCCGTTTCCTTCCCAACAAGCGATCGCAGCCAAGGAACATCTTTACACACAAATACCCCAGCGCCGACGGCAGAATCACAGCCCTCGCATACCCCAACCGAACCTACCCTTCAACCGCATTAATTACCGACGAGCCAGCAGTCCGTTAAATATTCCCTATTACAAACCTCCCCGCGTCAACAAAACCAAATATCTCCCAGTTTTATTTTGCTTGCTAGGCTTTGGGATTTTGGGCTATATGGATTTCATGATTAAGTTTACCAGTCGTACTTTTACGATTCAAAATACTTATTCGCAAACTTTGATTAATTCCCAGCAAGATGACGAAAAGCTCAGTTTTGAAGAATATTACAAACAAGGACACGCATCTTACAAAATTAAGAATTACGAACAGGCGATCGAGAAGTTTAGCCAAGCAATCCGGAAATTACCTACCTATGCTAAGGCTTATGTGAATCGAGGCAACGCCCACTACAACCTCAAACAGTATGATGCCGCCCTATCCGACTACAACCAAGCCGTAAAAATCAACCCGAACGAAACCAAAGCTTATGTGAGTCGCGGCAATACTCGCCTCATCCTAGCCGAATATAGCAGTGATCCCGATAAAGATTACAAACAAGCAATTGAAGATTTTAACAGTGCAGTTCGCCTCAATCCGGGCGAAGTCGAAGCATTGATTCGGCGAGGAGTTGTTCGCGCCCAAATGGCTAAATATAGTGGCGAATCCCAAGGTGATTACCAAAAAGCAATTCAAGACTTTAATCAAGCCCTGAATCTTAGCCCATCACGAGCTGAGGCTTACTTTCAACGCGGACAGGTGTGGTATCAAATTGCCCAATATAGCAGCGAATTTGAACAAGAATATCGACGGGCAATTAATGATTTTAACCAAGCTTTGCGAATCAATTCGCAACTAGCTAAAGTCTATCTGAGACGAGGAATTGTCCGTTACGAGTTAGCACAATATGGGGGCAAACAATCCCGCCATTACCATATGCAAGCTGTTGCTGACTTACAACGGGCTGCTAAAATCTCCCTCGAACAAGAAGATATGGAAAATTATCAACAAGCATTGAGTAGTATTTGTGTTGTTATCGAAAATAAATGTGATTCATTTTTCCAAAATAGTAATTTTGTCAATAAAACTCATTAGTAAGTTTGCGCCTCGAATGATTCACAATATTCTTCATCTTGTAGAGATGTAAAACTACTCCATCTCTACAAGCCCGGTTTTCCATCATGACGTAAAAATAGCCAACTGCTTGCAAATCCCTACCTGTAGTTGGGTATACATAACTTCTGACAGTTATTCCGTACACAAATTATTAATTTATACTAGATAATATTTAAATTACTCAGGGTAAAATCAGCTTAATTATTTGTTAACTATTAAGTAATTATTTGATATCTGATAAGCAATAAAGCTTTTCAATTTTTTCATAGATAAAACAATTTTATTTACCTTGCCTTTACACATAGGTGTAGAAATACGGTTAGATTATATACTGAGAAATTCAATATTGTAGCCGTTATCAATAGCAAATAACGGTGATATATTTCCATCCCAAAAGTTGCCAGAGTTAAGCTTAACCACTCAAAACTCAATTGTTCTCTATTGAGATGGCATTTTTTATTGTGCGGGCGGAATATTAAGATTCATCTACCTAGAAATTCAGAGGCATTCTCATGAAAGTAGTGATTTTGGCTGGGGGACTTGGTACACGTCTGAGTGAAGAAACTAGCGTGAAGCCAAAGCCAATGGTGGAAATAGGAGGTAAGCCAATTTTATGGCATATTATGAAAACCTATTCTGCCCATGGCATTAATGACTTTATTATTTGTTGTGGCTACAAAGGTTATGTAATCAAGGAATATTTTGCTAACTACTTCTTGCACATGTCAGATGTTACCTTTGATATGCGATTTAACCAGATGAATGTACATGCTGGGAATGCAGAACCTTGGCGTGTCACCTTAGTAAATACTGGTGACAATACCATGACAGGCGGAAGACTGAAGCGAGTGCGCGAACATATTGGAAATGAAACCTTCTGTTTTACCTATGGTGATGGTGTTTGTAATGTTAACATCACAGAGTTAATTCAATTCCACAAAGAACAAAAAACCCTAGGAACATTAACAGCCGTTCAACCACCAGGGCGTTTTGGTGCAATTATTTTGGGGCAAGAACAAACCAAAATTTCTAGCTTCCGCGAGAAACCCGAAGGAGATGGAGCTTGGATTAATGGTGGTTACTTTGTTTTAGAACCCGAAGTTATTGATTTAATTGATAATGATTCCACAGTTTGGGAACAGGAACCATTAGAAAAATTAGCCGAAAAAGAACAGTTATCGGCATTTAAGCATCATGGTTTTTGGCAACCAATGGATACTTTACGCGATAAGAATTATCTTGATAACTTGTGGCAAAAAGATAAAGCACCTTGGAAAGTTTGGTAATTAGCAGAGATGTAATTCGTGAGTCAGAATTGAGAAATTCAAAATATTGATTTTCTGGGACTAATTTGTTAAGCCTTATGGAAATTGGTTCTGTGCAGAGTAGCGGAATCTCAGAGTGTAGGATTTTTGAGATATCTGTATTAATTTTATACTTAAAATTCCGTAATGTTCCTATTCTGGATTTTTGTAGAAATTCTCTCTAAAGAGAATTTGTCCATCAAGTTTTGGTAATTGTCCAAGAAAACGTTGGGTTTCCATCAAATACGTTTAAATTCAACGTTTTACTTCTAATTTATAGATTCAGTCATAATTTCAGGGAGCTAGCAAGCCAATGTATGATTTTGCCATAATAGGTGGTGGTATTGTCGGTCTTTCCACGGGCATGGCATTAGGAAAACGCTATCCCAATGCTCGAATTTTGGTACTGGAAAAAGAGAGTAATTGGGCATTTCATCAAACCGGAAATAATAGTGGTGTTATCCACTCCGGGATTTATTACAAACCAGGAAGTTTCAAAGCGAAATTTTGCCGTGATGGTGCAACTTCAATGGTTCAGTTTTGCGAGGAGCATAATATCAGCCATGAAGTTTGTGGTAAAGTGATTATTGCCACCAATGCAGAAGAAATTCCCCGCCTAGAAAACCTCTACAATCGAGGTTTAGAAAATGGGATTGAAGTCAAACGTATATCTCCCGAAGAAGTCAAAGAAATAGAACCGCATGTGAGTTGCGTTGCCGGCATCCGCGTTTACTCAACAGGTATAGCCAACTATAAACAAGTATGTTTCAAATATGCCGAACTCATCCAAAAACAAGGTGGTGATTTGCGTCTGAACACCAAAGTTTTGCGGATAGTTCCGAGTGGTGACAAGCAAGTGCTAGAAACCAACAATGGTACTTTTGAGACTCGCTATCTCATTAATTGTGCCGGATTACATAGCGATCGCATCGCCAAAAAAAGTGGAGTTGACCCGAAAGCAAAAATTGTCCCATTCCGTGGTGAATATTACGAACTAACACCAGAAAAGCGTTACCTTGTCAAAACCCTGATATATCCCGTTCCCAATCCAGATTTTCCTTTTCTGGGTGTACACTTTACACGTATGATTGATAACAGTGTCCACGCAGGACCAAATGCTGTACTGAGCCTAAAACGGGAGGGCTATAAGAAAACCGACTTTGATTTACGGGATTTTGCAGAGGTAATGACATACCCAGGATTCTGGAAACTAGCAGCAAAACACGCCGATGAAGGTATCCAAGAAATCATTCGTTCCTTCAGTAAAGCCGCCTTTGTCCGCAGTTTGCAAAAACTTATTCCCGAAGTTCAAGCAGAAGACTTAGTACCCTGTCATGCGGGAGTTCGCGCTCAAGCATTGATGGAGGACGGGAAATTAGTAGACGACTTTTTGATTATTCATGGTCAAAATTGCGTCCATGTATGCAATGCCCCATCCCCAGCAGCCACATCATCTATCGAAATTGGTAAAGCGATTGTGGCAGCAATCCCCGAACAATCACATTTAGCCACTGCTATTGGCGCATAGAAATTAATAAATTAAGGAATTAACACAAAATGAAAGTTATCGTCACTGGCACTGAAGGTTATTTAGGTTCCCTACTCCCCACTCTGTTAATTGAACGCGGACATGAAGTTATTGGTGTGGATACCGGTTTCTACAAAGTCGGTTGGTTGTACAACGGCACTGACATTACCGCAAAAACATTAAATAAAGATATTCGCCATATTACCAGCGAGGACTTAGCAGGGGTAGAAGCGATCGTACACATGGCAGAGCTATCAAACGATCCCACAGGTCAACTTTCACCTAACATTACATACGATATTAACCATAAAGGTTCTGTACGTCTTGCCAAACTGGCAAAAGAATCAGGAGTACGCCGCTTCGTATATATGTCTTCCTGTAGTGTCTACGGTGTTGCCACAGAAGGCGATGTCACCGAAGCATCTCCAGTCAATCCCCAAACTGCCTATGCAGAATGTAAGACTTTAGTGGAACGTGATGTCCAACCCCTTGCTGATGACGACTTTTCTCCTACTTTCATGCGAAATGCCACAGCCTTCGGTGCTTCACCTCGGATGCGGTTTGATATCGTCTTAAATAACTTGGCAGGATTGGCATGGACAACCAAAGAAATTAAAATGACTAGCGATGGTACACCTTGGCGACCTTTGGTTCATGCTTTGGATATCTGCAAAGCGATTGTTTGCGCTTTAGAAGCACCTCGTGATATCGTTCACAATCAAATATTTAATGTTGGTGACACCTCCAATAATTACCGCGTTAAGGAAATTGCCGAAACTGTCGCTGATATTTTCACAGGTTGCCAACTCAGCTTTGGCGAAAATGGCGCAGATAACCGTAGCTATCGAGTGTCTTTTGAGAAAATCAACACCGTTTTACCAGGTTTCAAATGCGATTGGAATGCTCAACGTGGCGCACAACAGCTATATGATGTCTTCAAGCAAATTGACATGACTGAAGAAACCTTTACTTCCAGAGGTTTTACTCGCTTGAAGCAACTTGAATACCTAATTCGTACCCAACAAATTGATAAAGACTTCTTCTGGGTGAAATAGTGATTTTGTAGTCAGTGCTGAAGTTGCTATCAACAAGTGCTGGCTACAAATTTACATCTCCGTCTGAGCAACATATTTATCAGGAACGAAAATTACACTAATTAAACCAAGGATTGCAATAAATCTTTTCTTTGAGACAAGATGTTCCCAAATTTTGAAAAGATAATTTATCTGTCATATTCTATTGACAAATTTATCTTGTTTTTCCTTTATTCGATCCAAAAAATATAAGTTTGCATAGAGAAAGCCTAACTTGTTTGTATTTTTATATTATCTAAGATAAAGCATTCTATCCTAATAAAAGAGCCGCATTTATCTTGAATATAAGCGTGTTTTAGCATTTAATATTCATTACTGTTGAGGTTTATTCCCATGATTTTTGCAGAAATAGAACTCAAAGGTGCATTTACTATTGACCTGGAAGAAAAACACGATCACCGTGGTTTTTTTGCTCGGACATTTTGTGCCAAGGAATTTGAACAACATGGCTTAAAACCAGTTGTTGCCCAATGTAATTTATCCTTTAACTACAAAAAAGGAACATTACGGGGAATGCATTACCAAATTCCCCCAGCAGGAGAAACAAAACTAGTACGCTGCACCAAGGGCGCAATCTACGACGTAATCATCGATATGCGTCCTGATTCCCCCACATTTTTACAACACTTTGGTGTCGAACTCACAGCCGATAATCACCGCGCATTGTACATCCCCGAAATGTTTGCCCATGGTTATCAAGCACTTACAGATGAAGCCGAAGTAGTCTATCAAGTCGGCGAATTTTATACTCCTGGTTATGAGCGTGGCTTGCGTTACGATGACCCATTTTTTAATATCCAATGGCCCCTCGAAGTCACAGAAATTTCTGAGAAGGATACAAATTGGCCCCTATTACGGATGATGTCAGTAGGTGGTGAACTATCCCAGATCAGTTAATCATATTTCCAGACAAGTCAATGGCTCATCGACTTGTTTTGGAAAAATTCTGCACACCGCCAAGTAATTTAATTTGCACAAATCGATCGCAATAGATTAAAAAAGATAATTGCGGAGGCAAAATCTCAACCAGTCATTATTTCCCGGATGTTGGTAAGCGGTTATCTTGAAAGACCCTATACGAAAGTAATTTTTATGGAGCGACAAACTCATGATTATTGTTGATAACGCCTTAAAAGCTCGCCAAGAAGCTGGGAAGCCCGTGCGCGTTGGGATGATTGGTGCTGGATTTATGGGACGAGGAATTGCCAATCAAATTGCTAATTCAGTTCCCGGCATGGAGTTGGTTGCCATCTCCAATCGTAATCTTGATGCTGCCAAGCGAGCTTATACAGAAGCAGGGATTACAGAATTTCAAACTGTCACCACAGTCAGCGATTTAGAAAATGCGATCGCCCAACAACAGTATGTAGTTACGGAAGACGCAATGCTGCTCTGCCGTGCCGCAGGAATCGATGCTCTCATTGAAGTTACAGGTGCAGTCGAATTTGGTACCCATGTAGTCATGGAAGCGATCGCTCACCACAAACATGTGGTCATGATGAATGCAGAACTCGATGGTACTATTGGAGCCATCCTCAAGGTCTATGCTGACAAAGCTGGAGTTATTCTCACCGGCTGTGATGGCGATCAACCCGGAGTCCAACTCAATTTATATCGTTTTGTCAAAAGCATTGGCTTAACCCCATTACTATGTGGCAACATCAAAGGCTTACAAGACCCATATCGTAACCCCACAACTCAAGCAGGTTTTGCCAAACAGTGGGGACAAAAACCGAGTATGGTGACAAGCTTTGCCGATGGCACCAAAATATCTTTTGAGCAGGCGATCGTTGCTAACGCCACAGGCATGACAGTGGCAAAACGAGGAATGCTGGGATATGACTTTAGAGGTCATGTGGATGAAATGACCAGCATGTATGATGTTGAGCAACTCAAAAAATTAGGTGGCATCGTTGATTATGTTGTCGGGGCAAAACCTGGTCCCGGTGTATTTGTGTTTGCGACTCATGATGATCCCAAACAACAACATTATTTGAATCTCTATAAGCTTGGTGAAGGACCACTTTACAGCTTCTACACACCCTACCATCTCTGTCACTTTGAAGTTCCCCTCTCGGTTGCCCGTGTTGTCCTCTTCCAAGACTACATTTTGGCACCTTTAGGAAAACCATTAGTTGATGTTGTCACCACCGCCAAAATTGATCTCAAAGCTGGGGAGACCTTAGATGGTATCGGTTACTACATGACTTACGGACAGTGTGAAACTTCCGCAATTACACTCCAGCAAAAATTGCTGCCCATGGGATTAGCTGAAGGATGCCGTCTCAAACGCGATATTCCCAAAGACCAAGTTCTGACCTATGATGACGTAGAATTACCACAGGGTAGGCTTTGTGACAAACTACGGGCAGAGCAAGATGCCTACTTTGCCACTCAAAAAACAATGGTAGCAGTTGGCTAGCGAGCGATCGCGTGTGATGCAGTAGTCGCGAATTATTTATATTTGACTATGGAAGTTTGAAATCTCTGTAAAAATCGGGCATTGTTCCGCTTCAAATACTGCAAGTGACCATATGATGTATAGGATGCTGACTACTGCAAGTCTACACGCTTGATTTAGATAGCTGCATGAATATGCTATTTCCCTATAAGTGCTGATTTATATTTAAAAACTATTATTGATTTTCCATGTACATACAAACTTTGACAATCAATAGCAAAAGGTATATTGCAGCACTTTCCCACTGAGATGAAAACAACATTTAGACAAATTGATTAGGGAAGTTTTATGAAAATTGCTCTCGTCCATGATTATTTAACCCAGCGTGGTGGGGCAGAGCGCGTATTTGAGTTACTATGTAAGCGCTATCCTGAAGCCGATATATTTACATCCGTTTACGATGCCGAGCAAACAATTGACCTGGGAGACAGAATTGTCAACACTACTTTTTTACAAAAAGTACCAGGGGCAGCTAAATATTTTCGCTTAATGGCACCTTTATATTTTCCGGCATTTCGTGCCCTAAATTTACAAGATTACGATTTAATTATTAGCAGTAGCACTAGTTTTGCAAAAGCAGTACGCAAAAAACCAACAGCCCGACATATTTGCTTTTGCCACAATGTCACTCGGTTTTTGTGGGATACAGAAACCTATTTACGGGAATACGGAGACTATCGCTACTTTGCTCCTCTAATCGAACAGGTATTTCAGATGATGCGTAATGTTGACATGACATACGCACAAGAGCCAGACCTTTATATTGCTAATTCCAGCGTAGTCGCTCGAAGAATTAAAGATATTTACAAAAAAGAAGCCATAGTCATTAACTACCCCATAGATACCAGCAAGTTTCTATTTTCAGACAGCAAAGAAGAATACTATCTGGCTTCGGCGCGGATGATTAGCTACAAACGCCTTGATATAATAGTCGAAGCTTTTAACTGGCTGGGATGGCGGCTGTTGATATCAGGGAATGGGCCGGAGCGCGATCGCTTGCAGGCGAAAGCATTAAAAAATATCGAATTTGTCGGGCATGTAACTGATGCACAGCGCACTCAGCTATTTGCTAACGCCAAATCGGTAATTGTGGCAGCATTGGAGGATTATGGATTAGTTCCAGTCGAAGCAAATGCTAGTGGAACACCCGTGATTGCATTTGGAGCGGGTGGAGTGTTAGACACTCAAATACCCGGAAAAACAGGTGTATTTTTTAAGCGGCAAACCCCAGAATCCTTACAAACAGCCTTACTTGAATCCAGGGAAATCTATTGGGACTACGAAAATATCCGTAATCATGCGGTAATGAATTTTTCGGAGCAGGCATTTTTTAGCAAGGTCGAACAAGTTATCGACCAAGCTTGTAAATCTTATCAATTATTAAATTGACTTTGTTCGCTGAGGGATAGCAAACGTGATTCAAACCACAGTCAATCCAGCCTTACATTCATCTGCTGACAACGACCCTGGATATGGGCAGTTGTTAGCAGTTTTAATACGCAGATTTCCTTGGTTCTTAGCAGTTTTCCTGTCATCGATCGCGATCGCAGGCATACTTAGCAAAAGAACGCCACCAACCTACAAAAGCTCAATGCAGCTGTTAGTTGAACCCAACTATCAAGGTAAAGCTCAGGGCGATGCTAATCAAAACCAAGCAAACCAAGCGATCGACCCCAGTTTTCAGGTAGATACGGCAACTCAACTCAACCTGATGCGGAATAGCGAACATATCGAAAAAGCCGTTGATGTACTCAAGGGTGAATATCCAGACTTGACGGTAGCTGGAGTTAAACGTTCGTTAGTGCTATCCCAAATCAAGGAAAAAGAAGATAACCTCGCCACAAAAATTTTCCTAGCAGAGATTACTGGAAACGACCCAATCAAAACTCAGCGCCTGCTCGAAGTCCTGCAAAAAGTTTATCTGGACTATAACAAAGAACAGCAGAATGAGCGCCTCAGAAGGGGTTTGAAAGTCATTAACGAGCAGCTAGATAAAGTTCGCAAAGAATTAACTGACTCCGAATCCCGACTATTACGGTTCCGTAAAACCCAAAATTTAACTGATCCGGAAGCCGAAGCCAAAACCTTAGAACAATCCTTAACAGGGGTTGAGCAAGACCAACGCAACGTCAGCGCTCAATACCAAGAAGCGATCGCTCGTTATGATTCGTTACAAAGTCAACTCAAACGAACCCCGCAAAATGCCCTTGTCTCGGCACGTTTAAGCCAATCCACCCGCTATCAATCCTTACTCAACGAAATTCAGAAAACTGACTTAGAACTGGAAAAAGAACGCCTCCGCTTTACCGAAGAAGCCCCCAGCGTTAGAAAGCTAGTTGAACAAAGACAAAGACAGCAATTACTCTTGCAACAGGAAGCTGGCGCAACTTTAGGGCAAAATCCAAATGTAGCAGTTGCCACAGCACAAAGCATTGGCAGTCAAGGTAACGATAGCCAAATTGACCTCAACCTTGCCGCTCAACTTGTGGAAAATCAAACTAATATATTGGGTTTGCGGGCACGCTATCAAAGCCTGGGAGAAAAACAGGAGCAGTTACGCAACAGCCTCAAACGCTTCCCCGCCCTGCTAGCTGAATATAATCGTCTGAAACCGGCGGCTGAACTCACCCGCGAGCGTTATGAGCAGTTGGTGAGAACAGAACAGCAATTACGCCAAGAACTTGATAAAGGACAATTTGATTGGAAAGTAGTTGAAAAAGCTGCACCTGGTGATTTTGTGGGTCCAAACCTCCAACAAAACTTGATGTTAGGTGGAGTTGTGGGATTAATTTTGGGTGGAATTGCCGCAGCAATGCGCGAAGCTTCTGACGACTCAGTTCACACGACAGCTGAGTTAGAAAAACAAATGGCTTTACCATTGTTGGGTACAACTCCCAAATTACCACCCGCCAAAACCAGAGAATCCATAATTAAGTTACCTTTTGGAAAACCAGAAGCCACATCACCCTGGACAATTCAAGTCCTGCAATCACCACCCCGTTGGGAGTCTTTAGATTTAATTTACAAGAATATTGAACTTGTAAATACAGTTGCGACTATCAAATCAATGATGATTACTTCAGCTTTAGCCGATGAGGGTAAATCAGCTCTGGCTTTGGGACTAGCAATGAGTGCAGCACGCTTACACAAACGTGTACTCTTGATTGACGCAAATCTACGTGAACCAACTTTGCACAAACAGCTGAACTTGCCCAACGAACAAGGGCTTTCCAGTCTATTGGCAAGTGATACCGATTTATCCCACCAAATTAATCTGCAATCATCAGGTTCGTCATTCATTGATATTCTAACTGCGGGACCAACACCTGCCGATCCTGCCAATCTTCTCAGTTCCCCTCGGATGAAACAGCTGATGGCTGCATTTGAAGAGAACTATGATTTGGTACTGATTGATGCACCTCCTGTTTTGGGGCTAGTTGATGCTTTACTCGCTGGCTCTGCATGTCGTAGTACGGTGATGGTAGCAAGTATCGGTCGTGTCACCCGCACCCAATTATCCCAAGCAACGGCAATGCTCAGTAAGTTGAACTTAATTGGGGTTGTCGCCAATGGAGTCTCAAATGCCTCTAGCACTTATATTCCCTATCCCAGACAAGATAGATTTGCTCTCCAAGAAGCGGTCGAGAAATAAAATTCCATAGTATTAATTATCACTATGGCGCGGAAGCTCCTGCCATGACAAAATTCCACTTAAATTTCGTCAGGTAGGTTTCCGTGCGATCGCTTGAGTATTAAAATATTCAAACCAGTAATTATTTAGGTTCAGCTAAGATACTGACGATATAACCAAGGTGGAGAATTTTTTAATCACAAGCTTTGGTTGCAAATATAGTGTGAGTCAGTACAAAACTCTATAAAGTATAAAAAGTGTCAACTATAAAATTAAACACTACAAAATCAACTGTTTTATTGGCAAAATTAGTATTTTTAGTTTTATCGTTTGATATTTTTTATCTCGCAAACAAGCTGAAAAACTCTTTTTGGAATTTGAAAACAAACTAATTGAAATTAATTAAATTCGTACAATTATCAAATTTTTAGTAATTAAATTTATATCTCAATAATTATTCAAACAGCTAACAATATTAACTTTCACCAATACTTCATCAATACTATGCGACTCTTGAAAATAGCTTCCAGATTGGCGGATAAACGTTACGTACTTGCACTAGTCAATGATTCATCATAACTTAATAATTTCAGTTAAAAGAGAGTTTTTGTTTAAAGACTAAATAAAGAAGCTAGCTAGCGAATGCTTATTACTACACGTTCTTATATCCTAGTTATTAAATCTACTTCTCCAAAAACCAGAGAGTAAATATTTTTTAGATAAATCTGAAAATGTTATTTTGCTTTTTGTGTATTTTTCTAAAAAGTAAAACTAGATTAGTCAACCTAATTAAGTAAAAAAGCTCCTAGAGCAAAATTGCTAAAAATACTGGTAAATATTAACACCAGATAGTTTTTGCAAAGACACAACTTGTTGCTAGCTTTCAGTTCTTTGCTTTTGAAAGCTAGCAACAAACATATCAAAAATTGACTATAGCAAGTCTATTACTTGTGTACTCTGGTTATCCATGAGCCTTCTCGGCAAGCAAAAATGGCTGCAAATCTTTGATTTGAAGGCTATCGCCATTATACGAATTATCTACATCACTATAAGTCTGAATAAATTTATGACAAGCACAATAATCGCCAATTTGCGGAATTACTATGCATCTGCCCAGCAAGAACAGAACAATTGTTCCTCTTACTGCACTTTAAAGTGGCGACGAGGACAGCTTCTTGTTCAACCTATTGGGCAAAACAAACAACCGTACTTAGCGACGCTAGATACACATGAATCTTTAGTCGAATGTCTAAAACATTCCTCGACACACTTAGTTCGCATCGATACAAGGTTAGGCGAAGCAAAACTCAGATTATGGGCAAATGCTTGCGAAGAAGCACAGAAGCCATTATTTCTGACTATCCCAAATACCCATAGTCTATCCAAACAGAATCTTGTGTTGGCTAAGTGGTTGAAGTTTGCCTTAAACTGGATTGTTGCATTTATATTTTTACTTGCAGCTAGTCCGATTCTGCTGGGATTAATGGCGATAATTCGTATGTATTCATCAGAGTCATTATTTTTGCGTGAATGGTATGTGGGAGAAAGAGGCAGATTATTTCGAGCAATTAAGTTTCGCACCGCATTTACTGAAAATACTAATGCACCTTCCTCTAAAGTTATCGCTCACTGGATGCGTAAGTCTGGTTTAGATAATTTGCCCCTGCTATTCAATGTTCTGCGTGGGGAGATGAATCTAACTGGACGACGCAACTGGAAATTAGAAGATACACTCAAACTCAGCACAACAGAGCAAAAGCAACTGAATCAAATTCCTGGTATTGCAGCTCTGTGGCAAATCGAAACAGACACAGAAACCAATATCTTACATTTAGATAGTCAAACCATGTAAAGCTGAGGATTGTTGAGAGGACGTAGGTAGAGTTAGGAAGGGTATAGTAACTTCGTAACTTATACTATTACGTCTCTCGATCACAATTTTAAGTATATCTTTCAACAATCTCTAAAATTAACGGCGTTCTCAGTACACGTAGTAAAAAATATTTCCAAAGTTGATTGATGCCCGTTATACTAGATGCCAGCCCCAACTAGTTCTATTCGACTTTGTAAAGCAATTTTGATAATTTACTTTACAAGGGTTTTTCTATAGTTATTTTGCTTATTTATCATCGGTTTTGGAAATGTTAACGCATCTCAAACTTCCGCATTCTGTTCGTAATATTCTCAAGGCTTCCACATTTTGGCAAGAAAATTATTTGATTCTCAGAGAATTTAGAAATTTTCGCAAAATTACAATCCTATCAGTAATATTTACATTATTTGCTGCCATTTTTGAAGGGGTCAGTATTAGTTTTTTACTTGCTTTCTTACAAAGTTTAACTAATCCTAATTCTCCTGCTGAACAAACTGGAATTATTGGTAAAGTTTCTATTCTGGTTTTAGGTGCTGATGCATCCCCAAATAGTCGTCTTTATTTAATATCAATTCTGATTCTTGTAAGCACTTGGATTCGTGCAGTATTCAATTATTTTTCCGGAATATACACCGAAAAATCTGAGTTAATTCTTGCAGATTGTTTGCGAAAACGAATGTTTGAGCAATTACAAGCATTACCACTCGGTTACTTTACAGAATCCCGTTCCGGAGAAATTGTCAATACCATGACAACGGAAATTGAGCGGCTGAAACAAGTATTTGGTGGAATTGGTTTTATATTTACACGAGGTCTAGTTATCCTAGTGTACTTTATCTGCCTTTTTTATATATCGTGGCAGATGACAATTATTTCTATATTTGTTTTTTCTCTCTTAGCGGCTGGACTTACCACCCTAAATCGTCGAGTTCGAGAGGCAAGTTTTGGGATTTCTGAAGCCAATGGCTTATTTAATACCAATACTCTTGAACTGGTAAATGGTATGCGTACAGTTCAAATATTTGGAAATCAAAGTTTTGAGCGCGATCGCTTTTACAAAACGAGCAATAAATTACTCAATGCTTCCATTAAGGTTGCATACGCTTGGACATTCGTGAAACCGATTGCTGAGTGTATTATCATGACAGCAATGATTTGCCTAATTATTGTTTCTTTTACTAAGTTAACTATTCCAGTTTCCTCGCTATTAACATTTTTCTTTGTACTAGTTCGAGTCACTCCCAGTATTCAAGATATTAATGGTACGCTAGCTTATTTAAGCACTTTGGCAGGTTCATTAGAAAATGTGAAAACATTTTTGAGAACTGATAATAAAACCTACTTTGAAAATGGTGAAATTCATTTTCCTGGCTTTAAGCGTTCTATAGATTTAGTATCGGTTGATTTTGGCTACGATCCCAATCACTTAGTTCTGCATAATATTAAGCTATCAATCGAACGTGGCAAAATGACTGCATTAGTGGGTCAATCTGGTTCAGGTAAAAGTACGTTAGCCGATTTAATTGCCCGTTTTTATGATCCCATCGAAGGACAGATATTTATCGATGGAGTTGACTTGCGAATGCTCGATATTAATTCCTATCGAGAGAAAATTGCTGTAGTTAGTCAAGATACTTTTATCTTCAACACTTCAATCCGAAATAACATTGCTTACGGCAAGCTAGATGCTACAGACGCAGAAATTCGAGAAGCTGC
This sequence comes from Calothrix sp. UHCC 0171, assembly GCF_034931845.1. NCBI lineage: Bacteria > Bacillati > Cyanobacteriota > Cyanophyceae > Nostocales > Calotrichaceae > Calothrix > Calothrix sp. UHCC 0171. The sequence continues at coordinate 95,251 of NZ_JAYGHN010000011.1, read as the reverse complement.
AAGATTGGCAAATGCGCTCGAATTCATCCAAGATATGCCGGCGGGATTGGATACTATACTTGGCGAACGTGGGGTGAATTTATCGGGAGGACAAAGACAGCGTATAGCCATTGCTCGTGCTTTGATTCGTAACCCAGAAATTTTGATTCTTGATGAAGCTACCGCAGCTTTAGATACTGTTTCCGAACGGTTGATTCAAGAATCAATTGAAAACATATCTCTTGGTAGAACTGTAATTGCGATCGCTCATCGACTTTCCACAATTGCTAAGGCAGATAAAGTTGTTGTTCTGGAAAACGGATATATTGTCGAGCAAGGGCAACATGCAGATTTATTAGAACTTCGCGGTAAGTTTTGGAAATATTATCAACTCCAACAAGAGTCTGGTTTGAAGGGATAATTTTTCTCTTTTCAAAGTGTAATTTTCAAGGTTTAATTTCAAGACTTCGGAGTTGAGAATCTTCAATTCCGGAGTTTTAAACATTGAAATTTCATGAGCTAAACTTTTGATTCTTTACAAAGAGCTTATATATATAAAGTTGATATTTAATATATGTATTTATACTAGTCAATCTTCAGCAGAGCGGATATACTGACAACAATCCTGTATCAAAACATTACATATTACGATTTGGCAGAAATAAAATAGAATTCTCAATTCAGAATACAGACATCAGCAGAAATCAAGAATGCGGTTTGATACGCATCTTTTCTGAGAACCTTTGAGGAGATAAATAAATTTTCTCGTCCCTTGCGAATTAAATTCCGCAAGTAGATTTCTCTGCAAAAAATTGAACAAATATCTATTTGCAGTTTCCAAAAGTTACTCAATTCCTTGCCTCGCTTTGTTGGGATGTTAAGACAAAACCAACTCTGAATAAGTGAGGTTTCTTAATACTCAATTCTTTCGCATCTCGTTGCTTAATATCACGCGATCGCTTGTACGCCAGCTTTTGAATAGCAATCCTATGAGTCAAAAAAATCCTCACTGTCCAACTCTTAAACCCGTTCCCACAGGAATTAAACGTCCTTTGTGGTCAGTAATGATTCCTACTTATAACTGTGCAGAACTTTTGCGGGAAACATTGACGACTGTCTTGATGCAAGACCCAGGAGTTGATTTTATGCAAATTATGGTGGTTGATAATCACTCAACCAAAGATGATCCGGAAGCTGTTGTTAAAGAACTTGGAAAAGGTCGGGTAGAGTTTTTTCGTCAGTCAGAAAATATAGGTAGCGTAAAAAACTTTCAAACCTGTTTGGAACTATCTCGCGGACAGTTAATTCATTTGTTGCATAGCGATGATTTGTTGTGTCAGGGTTTTTATGAAAAACTGGCAAAGCCTTTCATTGAAAATCCTGACTTGGGAGCGGCATTTTGTCGAAGCATATTTGTTGATGAAAAGTTAAATTGGGAAGGTTTTTCCTGTTTAGAATTATCTCAAAGTGGTATATTACCTCCCAGATGGATTGAAAAAATTGCCGAACTTTGCCGTATCTCAGTACCTTCACTTGCGGTTGTACGACGTGAGGTTTACGAAAAATTAGGTGGATATGATTCCCGATGCGGGATGAGCGGTGATTGGGAATTTTGGGTGCGAGTTTTTGCTAACTACCCAATGTGGTTTGAAGCTCAACCATTGGCAATGTGGAGGAGACACTCAAACTCAACTAACTCAACCAACGCCTACAAAAGCACCTTTATCCAAGAAAATTTCAATACAATCAGAGCAATATTGTCCTATCTACCGGATGAGTCGCACCAGAAACTCGCGAAAAAACTCAAACAAAATTGTGCATTTTTAGCGCTTGGTTCTGCCAAAAGCTTGAAGAAGAAGGGAGAATTAGCTTTAGCAATAGTAATGCTTCTCCAAGGGTTTAAGTACAGTACCTCTTCCCCTGTTCTCATGTCCGCGATTAAAGTTATTCTCCAAACAGGTTAAAAACGTCTATATAGCTATTAGCCGTTAGTTTTATGACAATACTAAACCAACAGATAGTAGTCCAAAGGATACTGGGTTAAATCAGTAATTAGGCAAAACCCTACGTAATTAATACTACACAGTTTGCAATTCGCTCATATTTTCTCATTCGATTCCTCACACAAATTTTGTGTATATGAAGCTATTGTTTAGGTGCGTACTCATGACTAATCAATCTACCCAAAAACGCATAAACTTGAAAAGACATTGTAATTACCATGGAAAGAGTCTGGATATTAAAACTTTATGGTCATAAAAGATGAGATAAATTTGCAACAACCTCTAGTAAGTATTATTACACCTACGTATAATCGTCTAGGTTATTTAAAAGAAGCGCTTGCCAGCGCAGTTAACCAAACTTACCGTAATATTGAAGTAATTGTTTCTGACAATTGCAGTCCCGAAAATCCTCAAGCGCTAGTTGAGTCATTTGCTGATTCACGCATTCGCTTTTCTCGCAACGAAACAAATATTGGTATGTTTGCCAATACTTTCAAAGCTTTTCAAATGGCACGGGGAAAGTATGTAGCGGCTTTGCTTGATGACGATGTGTGGGAACCTGACTTTTTAGAAAAACTGATTCCTCCCCTGGAAGCTCATCCTGATTTGAGTGTTGCTTTTTGTGACCATTACATTATTGACGCTCAAGGTGTAATTGATGACAAAGCGACACAGGAATATTCCAGCGTTTACAAACGTTCTGATTTACAAGAAGGTATTTATCAGCCATTTTATCGACTAGCACTAGTTGATAATGCGGTATCAACTGCAACTGCGGCTGTAATTCGTCACGATGCGATCGCTTGGGACAAGATTCCTGCGGAAGTAGGTGGTTCTTGGGATATATATCTCAATTACCTCTGCTGTCGTTCGGGTGCTGGAGCTTACTACTATCCAGCCAAACTCACACGCTATCGTTCCCACGAAAATACAGATACCAATCAAAGCGGGAGTGCTAATTATCAAGCAAAAATCCGTAAAGCCAAAGCAGACATCTTCTGTTATGAGCAATTTATGGCAGATGAAAACTTGCAGGAATTGCGATCGCATTTTCAAGAGCGCTGGGGGCATATCAACACAACTTTAGGAATTGGTTTACTGCGGGCTAAATTACCCCAAGAAGCCCGTCCTTATTTTTGGCGATCGCTCAATCACAGTTTTAGTTGGCGAACAATTGCAGGATTGTTATTGAGTTTTACATCTACAAAAGTAACTGCCAAATTTTAAACAGCAAACGCCAAATAGCAAATATTTATTCATATTTTTGATATTTATTACCCTCTAGATATTGGGAAAATTTTATTTTAATTGAGGTCAAGAATCATGCGAATATCAGCTTGTATCACCACTAGAAATCGTCCAGAAGCTCTTGAAGCTTGTCTCAAAGCATTATGGAATTCCACTACTCAGCCCAATATGGTTATTGTTTCTGATGACTCGCCAATTGAGGAGATTCAGCAAATTAATTCAGATATAGTTAACAAATATCCAGGGACAAAATACATTTTGGGACCTCGGATTGGGGTATGTGGGAATCGCAACAATGCAGTCAATGCAATTCCACCTTCAGAAACTGATTTTGTTGCTTTTGTTGATGATGATATTTGTGTTGAACCCAACTACTTGACACAAGCTAGAGAGATATATCAAAAAATGTCTGTGGAAGAACAACAGCAGACAATTCTTTCTGGAGTGAGTCGAAATCCTCAAGGGAAAGAAGAAATGATGGGGGGAGAACTTAATTTCCGGGGATATTTTCGTACCACCAGAAATACTCCGCAAACAGTAGCGATTCATGCGACTTTATTTCCGCGTGTTTTTTTTGAGCAAGAGCAGTGGGATGAAAATATATTTTTTGGTTACGAAGATGCAGAACTCAGCTTACGAGCATTACAACGCGGTTACAAGATTAAACACTGTCCAGAATTACGAGTCATTCACCCTGGAGAAAATGGCGTAAGTGTTTTGGATATTCCAGATATGGGTACTTTAACAAATTACGAAATCTCGATTGAAGCCGCTCGACTTTACGTTGGGATTAAACGTTATAAAGACTTATTTCCTAGTCCATTAAAATTAATTATTTTCCTAGTTATGTATTTTGTGCATATGACATTTTATTTATTTAGACGCAGAACTATTCAAGCTTTGCCAGAAATTGTCCGTCGTTCTCGCATTCACAAGTTATGGCAACCTTCTTTAAGTATTTAAAAATTCATTAATCATGACTTGATAGTTATTCAGATTTATATTGCAAGCAGGTTCAGTTATGAAATTTTGTATTGTTACACCCTATGTCATTAAAGGCGATGGTCAAGGTCGAGCGAATTATGAAATTGTTTGGGAAGCAATTCGTCGCGGTCATCAAATGACTTTAGTCGCCAGAAAAGTTGCTCCCGAACTTGAGGAACATCCTTTAGTTAGGTGGGTTCACTTTGATGTAGAAAAATATCCCACCGCATTAATTAAAGAAATGGTATTTTCGAGTCAGAGTGATGGATGGTTGCAAAAACATCGCCATGAATTTGATTTAGTGCAGGTTTATGGTGCTGTCACTTCGGCTCCTGGAGATGTTAATACATCGCAGTTCGTGCATACCTCTTGGCAACAGTCGCCCGTACATACCGCACGTATTCACAAAAATATCTACGGAATTTATCACTGGGCTTATAGTGCTTTAAATGCTCATTGGGAAAAGCAAGCATTCCAGCAAGCGAAGGTAGCAGTTGCCGTGTCAGATAAAATCAAACAAGAGTTAATTGACGACCTGGGAATTGAAGACTCACGTATTCAAGTTATTCATAATGGCGTTGATATTGAGGAGTTTACTCCAGGAAATTCCAACCGCACGGAACTTGGTTTACCGGAGGGTGTAAATTTAGCATTATTTGCTGGTGATATTCGGACTAATCGCAAGAACTTGGATACAGTTTTGCACGCTTTAGTGAAAGTATCAGATTTGCATTTAGTTGTCGTGGGGAATACTGAGGGTAGCCCATATCCGGCAATGGCAGCGACTTTGGGATTAAGCGATCGCGTCCATTTTCTTGGTTTCCGTCGCGATATGTCCAAAATTATGCAAGCTGTGGATATGTTCGTTTTTCCTTCCCGTTACGAAGCTTGCACCTTGGTGTTACTCGAAGCCATGGCATCGGGATTACCAGCGATTACAGCCACGAGTGCTGGAGGTGCGGAATTGGTGACACCAGAATGCGGGTTTGTTTTAGAAAACTCCGACGATGTTGAGGGATTGGCAACTGCCTTAAAGACTTTAGCAGGCGATCGCCAACTCAGAACTCGCATGGGGCAAGCATCTCGTGCTGTGGCTGAACGTAATACTTGGGTTAGTAAAGCCCAACTCTACATGGATTTGTTTGAGGGAATGGTTAATGACAAGCATCACCGTAATAATACCGACTTATCGCCGTCCACAAGACCTAGCACGGTGCTTGGAAGCGCTTAAACACCAAACTCGTCCAGTTAATCAAGTCATCGTCACTGTCCGCGATATTGATGCCGAGACTTGGCAATTTTTAGCCAGCTATAACCGCGAAATCACTTTGCCATTGCAAACAGTGACAGTTACGGTTGCTGGTGTTGTCGCTGCTATGAATCAAGGTTTGAGTGTTGCCAGTGGAGATATTATCGCCTTTACCGATGACGATGCTGCACCCCATCCTGATTGGTTGGAACGTATGGAAGCACATTTCCAAGCAAATGCGAAAATTGGCGCAGTTGGGGGACGAGATTGGCAGTATATCGGTACCCGGATTAAGGAAGAAGGCGAGAGGGAAGATGTTGGACGTTTGCAATGGTTTGGCAGGGTAATTGGCAATCATCACTTTGGCGTAGGGAAAGCCCGTGAAGTTGATGTCCTCAAGGGTGTAAATATGGGGTTTCGCCGGAGCGCTATCCAAGGAATGCGTTTTGATGAACGGATGCTGGGAACTGGTGCCCAAGTTCATTTTGAATTGGCGTTTAATCTTGCTTTACGACGTAGGGGTTGGAAAATAATTTTTGACCCCTTAGTTGCTGTTGACCATTATCCCGCAGTACGTTTTGATGAAGATAAGCGCGACCAATTTAACAGTGTTGCTTGGTCAAATGCGGTACACAATGAAACCCTTGTGTTACTCGAACATTTTTCCCTATTGCAACGGACAATCTTTATTTTCTGGGCATTTTTAATTGGGACACGGGAAGCATTGGGTTTGGTACAATTGTTACGATTATTACCTAGCGAAAGTAATTTGACTGTACAGAAATGGATCGCATCTATGGATGGTCGAATTAAAGGCTGGCAAAGTTGGTTAAATTATCGCAATGTCACAACACCAAAAGAAGTTGCCACCACAAAATAGTTTTTTATCCCAATCCAAAATCTCAAATCGATATGACTTACAGGCAGTCAATTCCCGGAAATCCCCACATTGGTAATATCGATACAGAACAGCAGCCTATTCTAGCTTGGTTGGCAATTTCAGCACTGGTGCTATTTACAGCAGTATGCTTAATTGGTGGCATCGGCTCAATTTTCCGTCCTGCCTACATCCTGCTATCATTTGCTGTCGGTGTTTTGCTGTACGCACGATATCCCACTTTTTACTTAGGTTTCACTTGGTGGATGTGGTTTGTCACGCCATTTGTCTCCCGTGTGATCGATTTTCGCACAGCTTTTGATGAAAGTCGTTTGCTATTGGTTGCCCCATATCTGGTTACGCTAATAACTTTATATGGTTGTTTAAAAAACTTGCCTCGATCTTATCGTGAGGGTGGGTTGCCATTTGTTTTGGCTCTGATTGGTGTTAGTTATGGTTTTTTGATGGGAATGGTAAACACTTCAGCGTTTACTGCTGCGCGAGCGATGCTGGATTGGTTAACACCAATTAGTTTTGCTTTCTATTTATTTATTAATTGGCGCAACTACCCCCGATATCGCCAAGTTATCCAGACAACTTTTGTTTGGGGTGTATTGGTGACAGGTGTATACGGCATATATCAATATATTGTTGCTCCGGAATGGGATAAATTTTGGCTCATCAGCACAAAACTAGCCAGTATGGGAAACCCTGCGCCCTTCCAAATTCGGGTTTGGAGTACGATGCATTCTCCGGGACCATTTGCTGTGATGATGATGGCAGGATTGTTATTATTACTCAATGGAAAAGGATTTTTAAATTTTCCAGCTGCGGGAGCAGGATATCTGGCATTTTTACTTTCAATGGTGCGAGTGATGTGGGGATGCTGGGTAGTGGGATTGTTAGCGATGTTTACATCAATTCGACCAAAGTTACAAATGCGCCTGATTATTACAATGCTAATTATGGCGCTTTGCGTTATCCCTTTGAGTACCATGGAGCCATTTGCAGACGCAATTAACGATCGCTTGCAAACTTTTAGTAATTTAGAAAAAGACGATAGCACCCAAGTTCGACAGAAAATTTACGAAAATGGACTGAATAGCGCTTTGAGCAATGTTCTTGGTAACGGCATTGGGAACACTTTTATTGTCAACAAGGAAGGTAAGTTAGAGTCAATAGTAGTTGATAGTGGAATTCTCGAAACTTTCATTACCCTGGGTTGGTTTGGAGCAGTGATTTATGTAGGAGGGTTAGTTTTATTACTCCTCAAAGTGTTACAAGCTACGGAATTACAATACGATACCTTCTTGGCTGCTGCCCGTGCAATTGGTTTCGGATGCGTGATTGGGATACCAATATTCAGTATTATGCTCGGCAATTCTGGAATGATTATGTGGTCTTTTTTAGCGATCGCATTGGCTGGACATAAGTATTATCAACATCAACTAATTAATCGAGTTTAAATTATTACCAAGTAAAAAATAAATAGAGACTTTGTATGAAAAGTCTCTATCTACGTCTATTTACTATATTTTGCTGTTATATCATGTTCGGATAATCACTTACAATTAAAATTTCTCCGCGTCAGTCTTAATAAGAAGTATTCAACCGGACATGATATTATTGATTATGACTATTTTGGCATTTGGTACATGATCACTTTGCCTTTAAAATCCTCTTCCAAAAATACAAGATATTCGCCATTTTTACGTCGAAAAGCGCGAACACCATAGGCAATATCAACCCATCCCAATTCACCAGAAACTTCTGCCCCTGGTTTTAAGGTGCGGACGAGTTTTCCTGTGGATGTGCTGTATACATGGGTTTCCCAGGTTTTGACGGTGGTGACAAATATGTAATCTCCAGCAATACTCATTGAAGTCGGTGTCAAAACTTCAGGAGGGGCGCTTTTATCTGTAGGTAGGACTATTCGCCAGCGAGGTTTGAGATTCCCTTGACTCCAATTATCAATGCGGACAATCTCCGAACCAATCAACTTGGCATAGTCGCCATTAATCGCGGGATGCTGTTCTGTATATCCCGATAAATACATTGTGTCTGTATCTGGGTGATATTCAATCCGCCGTAAATCGCCGATAAACTTGGGATGCGATCGCTTTTGCATCGATTTATAGCTGTATATAGGATTCCCATGACTATCAAGTCCTTGCAATGGATAATGACGAATACCTATGCCATCTTGAGTGCGTAAAGCTTTCCAAATATCCCCTTTACTATCAATCCAGCATCCGCCAATATAAGGATGGTCTTCACTGCGATCGTATTCATCTGCTTCAAATTTACCATTCCCATTTTTATCCCGCCAAATCCATTCTCCACTTTGAGGTTGAAAGGGGGGCCATGTTCCTGAAAAGGCAGGTTTTTTATCTCCGTCTCGACTACCAACGAACATGCCTGAAGGAATAGCGATTTCACCATCAGTAGTTTTGTTGAAGCGGTAAATTTGAATTTTAGTACCGTACATATCCATAAGGAACATGAACAGTTTACCTTTGATGCGACGTATAATAGCAGCATCGGGGTCAACGTGCAAGCGGGGGTCTTGGGGATATTTAAAGGGATTTAATGTATGACCTTTGTAAGTCCATTGCTTACCAGCAGGCTTGCTGTAGTCCATCACAAAGCGTTCTTGTTTGGTAAATACGCTGTTGCCGTCGCTGATGGGATCGACATCGGCATTATCAATAAAATGCAAGCCTAACAATTGCCATTGCAACTTGCCATTTGGGGATAGTTTGCGTAAGTCTACCCCAGAACGATTAAAGCCATCATTGGCAACGTAGATATTACCACTAGTGTCACTACCAACTCCGTGAATGCCGTAAAATTTGAGGTCTTTAATTTTACCAGAAATCCCTGCGTATACTCCACCTTTAACACCAAATGTACCAACTTGTTTTGGTTGATTGGTAATATTGTAAATAAGTATTTGCTGGTTCTTGCCGTTCTCGGCAACTAATAACCGACCTTGATTATCAACTGAAATGGCATTGGGATTTTCTATATCTGCAATTACCCCTGATAATTCTTTGCCTGTTGGGGAATAGTGGAGAATTTTGCCAGGTTTGGTATTATCTTTTGATTGAATTACCCATAGTGTCCCTTGTTTATCAACAGCAATTTGTCCGGGATTTTTAACGGCAAAACTTTGAATTTTTTGCAGATTGTTCTGATTGTAAATATGAACTTGATTTGCACCTTTTTCACTGACGTATAACTTATCACCTACAGTTGCCAACCCTGTCAATTCACTTTTTGTACTGACGATTAACATACTTTTATCCCAGCCACGTCCACCAGGAAATGGTGCAGATTTACCGGACAAATCATAGCGTCGCACGCAGTACCAATTAGTTTTCGCAGGTGGATAATCTTCTCCAGGATTGCCACTATGCTGTTGTTGCATAGCAAGGTAGATATACTTGCCATCGACTGTCACCGCTACACCACCCAGTCTACCCCAACCATGCAAATCTTCAAGTTTAGCGATCGCATCTCCATTTTTATATATTCCCGCTTCCCTACCTGCCTCATCCCAATAGCTATTGGTATAAACAGTGCCATCGGGTGTCACATGCATCCCATTAATCTGAATTTGCACCCACTTTTCGTTATTCCCAAAAGTATTCCCAATCCAGGATGTTTTGTGAGTTTTAGCTGGTGGAGCTTTGGCTAGTTGATTCTTTAGTGGTACTGCACTAGTCGCTAAATAGATTGCTAGTAACAATGAAGCCAGTAACCCAACAATCATCAAGATGAAAAAACTAATTCTTCGCTGACTCCCAACAATCCGAATTTTCAAAATTTTGTTGAAGAATGATTTCAGTATAGTGTTTGTATTTTTTAATTGAGAGAATAGCTGTTGTTTCATATCAAGCAATGAATAGAAACTCAAAATTGATAAGTAATCTTAGTTCAGTTTTCACTGTCAGTTGATAAAGATACGGTTAATATTTTAACAATTATTGAAAATCAAATTGCTGAGGTTCTATCCAAGTCCGAATATCCCGAACCAACTATTTGGCGTTCATCTCCAATTACCTCTGTCGCCAATAACTTCGACAAACTTTATATTTCTTCAGATAGTTTCAGGACTTATGCATGTGAAGCCAGAAACCCGGTTTTTTCGTCGATATCTGGTTGTCAAAACAACGATTTTGCATAGAAACCGGGTTTATTTGCGTAAGTCCTAAGTTTATTGCGATCGCCCAAATATACGGTTATGCTTCTGGTTGGGGAATTGAATAGACTCCCAATATTAGTTAAAGGGATAGATGATATTCGCTGATTGCGAAACACCCATCCCCAAATAGCTGCCCAGATGATTAACCTGGAACCATTACGCCCAGTGTCTAACAAACCTAGTATCTGCCGAGATTTGTCGATTGTCACTGGTGTAGATACTGAAATAGAGGATATTTGCGAAGAAATTGTAAAGGTATTGGGTAATGAAGTAGAACTAAGGGAAAATATTTAGCGGTTTGTACCCCACATAGCCAACAAGGCACTGCCATATGCAGCTTCATTATTGATTGAGGATACTATCGGTACTTGTAAGTATCCCTGGCGAATTTTTGTCCATTTGTCATTTGCAGCACCTCCACCTGCTGTATAAACCCGACTTAATTTATCTGCACCTAATTCCTGTAATAATTCATAGCCCTTGGCTTCGATACGAGCAATACTTGCCAATAATCCATGTAAAAATTCCACATCATTTTCCGGACGAGGTTCCAATCGTGGCTGTAAATTTGCATCGTTAATTGGAAAACGTTCACCAGGTTGCAACAATGGATAATAATCTAATTTGCTGCTTGTTTCCGCATGAATTTCCCGACTCAAGTTCTCTAATTCCAGGTTGGTGAAGAAATGACGTAATACTGCACCACCCGTATTAGAAGCTCCTCCAACTAACCATAAATCTTCTGGTGTTCCCAGTTTACTAAAATCGGGAAAACGGTGGCTGTAAATCCCGTATCTTGAATTCTCAATCCGGTGACGACTGAGTAATTTCACAGCGAGGGTAGAACCAAGGGATGTGACGGCTTCTCCAGGAGATGTCGCACCACTAGCAAAAAATGCGGCGATACTGTCGGTTGTTCCGGCGCAAATGAGGCAATCTGGAGGAAAATGAAAGCGAGTAGCGATTTCGGGAGTAATAGGGGCGATCGCATCTCCCGGTGCTACAATTTTCGGCAATAGAATCGCGACATCTAACTGCGCTAACCAATCTGGATATTTTAACTTTTCTACGTCGTACCCCAACTTTAAAGCATTATGGTAATCACTAATACCTAATTGTCCATGCAACAAAAACCCTAGCCAATCGGCTTGATGTAGGAAATATTTGGCTTGTGCAAAAAATTCTAACTGCGAAAACCATAGTAATTTTACTAAGCTCGAAGTTGCGCTCAATACAGTATTATTTGCTGGCGCTATCTTTTGCAGTTGCTCTAACAAACTAGCTCCCCGTGCATCGTTGTAGAGCAAGGGAGTGCCTACAGGCTTTCCTAAGCCATCGCACACCATCACGGTAGCAGAAGTTCCATTAATTGCGATCGCCTGGATTTCTTGCCTCAAATCCAGGGGAATTCCCTCTAATAGTGTCAATAGTGCTTGATACCAGCAACTAGGTAAATCTGATTCCTGTACCATATTCCAGGGATAACGCCCCTCTACTTGGACTTTTGCTTCCCCATCGATTACTGCACACCTGGCACCAGAAGTTCCAAAATCAATGCCCAAATACAAACTCATATTCTTGAATAGTATTTTAATTTTTAATAAAAAAACTTGACAAAAGTCAAATGTTTAAAATGGACAAATAAGCATTAACTATTAACAAATAACTAGGTTATGTTGCATCTTGTAACAAGCTATTCCCCAATTTTGGCAAAACAAGGAAAAGTAGTAAATGAATTCTTTAAAATAAGTTGGTAAATCTAGGAGGACTCACGCGATGTCATTATCAGATACCCAAGTCTACATTGCTCTTGTTGTTGCTCTGATCCCAGGCTTATTGGCTTGGCGTTTAGCAACTGAATTGTACAAAAACTAAAATTTACTAACATTTGCCTAATCGTAAATGTTTAGTCACCTGGCAGAAAAGCTGGTAATTTCTGGGAATTTTCGTTAATTCTAGTGAAAATACTGACTAATACTGCCAGGTTTGCTTTTTCACAGTGAAATTACCGTAGCAAAATCTGAAAAATACAGTAATATGACAGCAAAACTAAACCGCATTCGTTAGAATAAATGCTGTTTGCGGTGTAACCGTTTTCGAGAGCGAGGTTTCTCTTCTTAACAATTATGAATGCCATCCAATCTTCCAGCCCTCCGCTACAACAGCCAAAACAAAAAAGTCGCGTCACTCCCAGACCACATCGACATCTTCGCCAGCGATCGTATCGAGTGATGGCACTGGAAACAACTGTCAAAATTGGTGTGAATATTGCCATCTCAACTGCGGCTATATCAGCTTTGGTACAAATATTACCTACTCATTGGACTCAACAAGAAAAGTTACGGGCTGTTCGCACTGAAGTCAACCAAATGGAAGCTCGTGTCGATATCCTACAGGCTGAGTTTAGTCGTAACTTTGACCCGCGACAGACTCAACGTATTATGCAGCAGCAGGGATATCGTTTTGATCCCAATCAGCGCCGAGTCGTGTTGATGAATAAAGAAGTGAATGATTTAGACCAATCAAATGTATCTCCTTGAAAGCACAATACTATAGAACTAGTAGTTAGTAACTAGGTAGTTTATATCTTTTTAGTTATGTAGTTATTGTCTATTGGTGATAGCAAAATTAAAACTCCAAAAATTATTTTCAGGTTATTAAGTCATAAGAAATTGCATATTTTTAAATCAAAGAACCCCGTTTTTGCTAGTTGTGAAAACGGGGTTCTTCTAATTTGCAATTTGTAACTTTATGGCTTATCGATATGCTACTTGTGGTCCTGCCCAAACTTGTGTTGCTTGCTTGCCAAAAGTAACAGGTTGGTCTCTCTCAATTGCATTTGCGGTTTTACCGTCATCAGCAACGCTAAGTAATGACCAGTCCTCTTCACCTAGTTCACCTGTGCGGAATAATACATGGTTGGGTTGTGACTTGCTCCAGCCTAACAGGATCGAAATTTTTTCGTGTTCTTCCTTTTCCTGGGCGGGTCCAACAATATTTGTCCGGTCTTGATCACGATGCCAAATTACTGCATAGTCGGATACATCAGATGTATTCATGATCCCTTCAAATCGACGTGCCAAGAAGCGATCGCCTTTTTCTGACCAACTAATAGGAACTAATACACCGATTGTTCCTTCACCGTTAGCATCAGGTGCAGATTTGACATTAATTAATACATCACGGTTACGGGATGTTGATGTCACAACCCGCAATTGTTTAGTTTGCCGGTCTTCGATAAATAAAACACTACTGACACGACTGTTGTGCAATTCTGGATTAACTTCAAGTTGCACACGACTGTATACTGCATAACGACCGTCAGGGGAAATTACGGGAACACTTCGATAATAACCAACACCACCCCCCTTAGGTCCCATAGATTCTTGGGTTTGAGAAATCCATTTCATCGGTATGGGATAAGCACTACCTAATGGGTCTTCCGATTGCTTTTGTTCAGCAACATCAGTTTGCCCTGGTGCTGTAATTTCGGCAATATTTGCGCGGGAGCCGCGAATAACTGGGTCAATTTTGGCTGCGTGTAATGAAGTCTGATTTTCGTTTGTTAAACTCCTAGCTGCTCTTAATCTTTGGATTAAATCGTTTTGGCTCGTCTTCTCACTTAATCGCAGTTCGGAATTATTTGCTGGCGGAGCTAATTCAACAGCTGCAAATGGGTCTTTCTCTAGCTTGTTCCCCGCTTCCAAACCAGAACTAGTCCTATTTCCTAACAGATGTGGTTCGATAACAGCAGCCATTTCCATCGGCATTGGCCCCATTATTTCTGCCGATAAATTATCTTTATTTTGATTAGGTTGTAATATTTGGTTCATCGCAGAGTCACCAACACCTCCTGTTTCTACCATCGTAGAGTCGGTACTTTTGGTGACAGAAGCAGAACCACTTGTTGCTGCTTCTGACTGCGTGAGCGATGTGGCGTGACTGCTAGCTGCCACGAAAGGCGCAATGAGCATGACAACTACAACATACTTAAAAAATGGTTGTACGCGAAACCATCCTGACAACAAAAGGGTTTTCAGCATCTGTTGACTCTCTAGAAGGGGGTGTTGCTGTGTGAAGAGAAATGCCGAGACAGCTAAATCAAGACAAACCTATTACAGGTATAACAGGAAACTTTAGCTTTGAACAAAATTTTTGCATTGTTTTACATAAAAACAATGTGTATCACGGATACACCTCTTGAGACTGACTAACTATACATACAGTTTGGTATCCAGCAATTCCTGAAAACAAACGGTATTTTCCCGAATCTATATTCACTTAGTTACACTGAAAACAAAAAGTATAAAATACACCTGCAAAATAATTAGTATATAGATGTGTGGGCAAAAAATGACAAAATTAGAGCTTTTGAGACTCGCAGATTTTTTGTAAAACCTGGTTGATATTTCCGGGTTATTACATATCTCGATTCTGATTTTCTCAATTCTGGTATTGTTTGCTGCAATCACAGCATAATTCTAAGACAGGATTAGCCAAATATAAAATATACAAGCCAAGCCTTTTTTGCTTTTCAGAAATAAATATAAGATTGAAAGAATCGGAATTACTAGTTAAGTTTCAAGCAATCAATTACTAACGACTGTGTCCAAGTTTTAGTTCTGAAGTCTTAGCTTTGGCGGATTGATAAAGTAGATTCTGAGAAAGGGACTTATATGAACTATTCTTAAAAACATTTTGGAGAGCAGAAATTAGTAAAAGCAGGTGTGGTAGATGTGACTAAATCTTGTATGCAAATACATTATAGTCCTACTTGGTAGGATTACGTCACCCATGTCACAAAAAATTTTGTTTATGATTACTTCTTAGGGTCGATGTCGTAAATTCTCTACCAGGAATTGCGATCGCTCAATCAAAGTACAATCTCAAAACATATAAATTTGTAGCAAAATATACTAATTAATTGATCAATAATTTTGTGTAATTTCCAGGATGATCTTTAATTGAGATTAAATCAGCGATCGGAGAAAATTCGTAATTATGAAAATAGTATTTTTTGGTACACCACAATTTGCTGTTCCTACCTTAGAAAAACTACTTAATCATCCTAGTTTTGAAGTTTTGGCTGTTGTGACTCAACCGGATAAACGGCGCGAACGTGGGAATAAATTAACACCTTCACCGATTAAAAATCTGGCTCTCACCCATGACTTACCAATTTGGCAACCTTTAAGAATCAAAAAGGACGCAGAAACCTTAAATGAACTCAAACAGTGTGGTGCAGATGCATTTGTAGTTGTCGCTTACGGACAAATCTTATCCCCAGAAATTCTTGACATGCCCAAACTTGGTAGTATCAATGTCCATGGTTCAATTTTGCCTGAATACCGAGGTGCAGCCCCAATTCAATGGTGCTTGTATCAGGGTAAAACAGAAACAGGTATTACTACCATGCTCATGGATGCGGGTATGGATACTGGGGCAATGTTACTCAAGGCGACAACATCAATCGATTTACTCGATAATGCCAATACTTTAGCAGACAGACTGTCAACTTTGGGTGCAGATTTACTAATAGAAACTTTACTAAAACTCGAAGCAGGAGAAATTCAAGCAATTCCCCAAGATAATAATTTGGCGACTTACGCACCGTTAATCAAGAAAGGAGATTATAAACTAGACTGGTCAAAAACTGCAATTGATTTGCACAATCAAATCCGTGGCTTTTATCCCCATTGTATTACTAATTTTCGCGAACAAACCTTGAAAATTACAGCTTCTGTTCCTATTAGTGACGATAATTCCATCAAATTACCGCCACAATTTCAGGAATTACAGCAAAAATTAACAGATGTCTCAATTTCTTCATTCAAAGCTGGAGAAATTGTCAGTATTATTAAAGGGAGGGGAGCATTGGTAAAAACGGGAAGTGGCTTATTGCTACTTGAGGAGGTGCAACCAGCAGGCAAACGTCCCCAATCGGGATGGGACTTTGTGAATGGAATGCGGTTAAATCTTGGAGAAGTTTTTTCTTAGCATTCAACACTTTCATAATAGCAACAAGATTCACAAGGACCATCTGGGTTAACTGCACAGCGAACCAGTTCAGAACTTGCATTGTAGCGACATGTGGCATCGCCGATAACCCAGCGTCCTTTGACTAAAGTTTTTTCGACGGGGCGTTGTGCTGATTGAACGTAAAGCGCAATTGTCTGCAAGTGGTATCGTCCAGATTTTAATTGATATCTGTGACGACGTTCTAAAACAGCATAGGTTTTTCCTTGGAAATCGAGATAATTTCCTGGTTGTGGCATCCAATCAAGTTTGATGCTACCAAGAGATTGAAGTGGATGCGTCAAAATCACCTCGGTTGGTAAATTATCCGGCTCCATAGACTTGCATAAAGTGGTTTACATAATCATAACGTGAGTTCGACGAAACTAAAAAAGGGCAGGGGACAGCGCAGGTATGTCTTTGATTTTATAGATATATAATCTACAATTTTATCTTCTTGAACTACCAAGAATTTGACTAATTAAATATCCAAGCCAACTATATTTAACTGCGGTGGATGCTCAACTGTAAACTGGTAATAAACCTCCTGCTTCCCCTGGGGTGCTAGATTTAATAACCATTCCAATACACCCATTTCCCCAAGTTGAATTTGCGGATTGCTGCGATTTAAACTCACCTTGATTTGTTCATGACGACTCTTGGGTATTTGCTCAGTCAATATTAATTTAGTTTCTCGGCTAAGTAAATTAGTAATTACTAAGCGATAGCCAAAAGTGATTTTTCGATTACTACCAATTAATTTTTTATCAACTTGACGTTCAACCAATTCCCGTTCAATCTTTAAACCTTCATCAATACCCAAATTCACCTTAAATTCCTGTCCCGGTGCAATATTGTCTAACTGTGTCGTCCCAACAAACATATTGTCACGGAAAATGTTCGCTTTCCCAGGTAACAACGTTGCACCATTAGCAGGATTTTTCACCGTAGTTTGCAAATAAGCAAAACTTACCAAACGCGGCATTGCCACATAGGCAAAATTGCAATCAAAATTATCATTAAAAATAGTTACTTTATGCGGTGTGCGATCGCTGGGAATATTCCCACTACTATTTAATTTGAAGGATACTACACTACCTTCTCGCAGTATTTCCGCATTAATTGTTTCGGCTTCGATAAGTATTTCTTCGGCATCATTTTCCTTCATTACAGACTGAGATAATGTCCGCTTTCTTTGCACAAAGTCTGGTGTGTCTAATGATGCTGATGCTGGTGCTGCGCCTGCAAATGGCATGACTGTTCGTATATTCAAATACCAAGGCTCTAGTTTTGGAGGTAATGTCCCTAAGCCCGGTTTTGCGGTAGACAGTGTTAGCAACACATCTTCCCAGTCTTCACCGGTATTTTGTGTTACTTCTGCCAAATAACTCAAATTGACGATACTGCTGCTACTATTGACTCGGACATCATAAAGCGGTGTCCAACTGGCATAATTCACCACATAGGAAACCTCAAGCTCAAACTCTCCAATTCCCCTAGTCTCGATATCTATAACCAGCCGAAAACTCTCTTTGGGGTGTGGATTTTGGACATCTTGCAACTGTTTTTGCAGCAATTTGAGTTCTTTTTCGATTTCCTGTTTCCGGTTGCTGTAATCTCTCGTCGCAATTCCATATTCGGTAAATTGACTACCTAAAAAATTGACAAAATCCAAAGTCTCACTGAGACTAAGATTTTTCCGGGAAATACTTTGAGCAAATGGCTCTTCGGTTTTTTCTCGCAAACCTTCAATAAACCTAGACTGCAAAGCCAAACCATCAAGTTGTGCTTGCAAATAGTTCATTTCCGATTCTAACTGCTCGATGTGTTGCGTAATCTGGGAAACTTTTGCTGCGACTGGCTCACTGCTGTAAATGCGCTCCGTACTTACTGCCAATACGCCTACTGCAATCTTACCACTACCACCGACACGCACCGAGTCTGTTTGTAAGGTTGCTGGTAGATGGTTTATCACTAATTTCTGTTCTTCACCTGTTAGTTCAATAATACCCCGACGTGTGACTAAGGCTTGGTCGGTGTAAACTGTGACGACTGTAATTTTGGTTTCTACAGTTTTACTTGTAGATGAAACTTCTGAATTAACCACTGCCAATTTTCCTTGTTTTTACTTGCTATTTATTGGCTATTTTTAATTTTCAGCATGGCTGGCAAGATATTTTTTGAAATTTTCGATTTTGAGCGTAGTCAGGAGTCAGAAGTTAGAAGTCAGAAGTTAGGAGTCAGGAGTCAGGAGTCAACTTTTGCAAATTCTTGGAATAAGTCTCTGAGTGTTGAAGTTTGTCCTAATTACCCTGGTAACGACTATAAATTCTGGATTCTGAATTCTCCTGCTATTGACAACACGTTAAATTGTGCGATGTGACACCTTGATATCTCAAACTAGCTTTCACTTTGGGTTTTAGCTTTGGGCTTCAGCGTAAAGTCCCGCATTGTTATCAACAAACTCTTTAGCTGCTTCCAAAAGATAATCGCAATAAGTTCGCGCTACGATTGATAGCTGCTTCCCGTTAGGGTAAACCATATACCAATTGCGCTTGATTGGAAAATGCTCCACATCCAAAATAGCTAAATCCCCCATTTCTGGTATCAAAGTATGACGCGATAAAACTGATATTCCCAAACCACCAGCAATCGCCTGTTTTATTGCTTCGTTACTTCCCAATTCCAACTTCACTTTTACGACAACACCATTTTCATCAAATAGCTTCTGGATTGCACGACGAGTTCCCGAACCTGGTTCTCGCATAATAAAAGGCTCATCTGCGAGTCTTTGAATGGAAATATTTTTTTCTTTGACTAGCGGATGATTAATTGGTGCTAAAACAACTAGAGGATTTGCGAGAAATGGCTGAAAATTCACATCTAAATGGTCAGGAACTTGGCTCATAATGTATAAGTCATCCATATTCCCACTCATCCGATCAAGAATACCCTCATGATTGGTAACTTGTAAGGAAATATCTATACCTGGATATAGTTGACAAAATCGACCTAATAAACGAGGAATAAAATATTTTGCTGTTGTAATTACAGCCAAGCGTAATTGTCCTTGTTTTAGACCTTTCAAATCTGCTACTTTCATTTCAAATTGAGCTATTGTCTCAAAAATTTGACGACAAGTCGCAAACAATTCTCTTCCAGCTTCCGTCAGGTATAGGCGTTTCCCAACTTGTTCAAACAGAGGTAATCCCACTGATTTTGTCAGTTGCTTAATTTGCATTGAAACTGTGGGTTGGGTTAGAAATAGTTCCTCGGCAGCGCGAGTAAAACTTCCGTGACGTGCTGCCGCCTCGAACACCTTCAACTGGTGTAGGGTCGCTTGATTCAACAGTGTTTCTCCTCTAGTAGCAGTTCATATATACAGTAATTAATCCCAGTGCCTTATCTTGATTCAATTGGTGCGATTATGCGATCGCTTTTGTTGAGATTAAGTAGTTAATTCTTTGTTGCTTACTAATGATTATGTCTTGTACTCACCGGCGACAAGGATTAATGCCACGTAGTTTCTGATTTTGTTATTTCTACAAACAACAAATCTCAATCATGACAAATAATTGTCTGAGCTAACAAAGACTAGGCATTTTCGACTAAGATGAACAATCTTAAACCTCAACTAACATCACACATATCACTAGTATCACAGAACACTAACATTTAGTATAGTTATGTTGATGCAAATATCTATAAGTTTTTTCAATTATAAACAAAAGTAAATTATTGGAATCGATATTTCTAAAAATCACCAAGAGTATCTCAAGAGTGAAATGTAGATTTTTCTTCAGTTTGAGATATCTGTGGCAGTTCCTAGGGTGATGAGGACAACCTTAAATAATAAAAAACATATCAGATACGAGCTTGAAAAAGCTGACTTTGATGCCTGAGGGCTGATAAATATTCAGGATTAAGGTTTATTTAGGGACTAGAAGCACAAAAAGGTGATTTTTCAATTTTAAATCTGAAATTACCGTACGAATAATGTTTACAGTGTTTACTGTTCTTCTGTAATCTTCATGGGAAGTTTGGCTAAATCAGGTAATTGTACAACCTCAACTTCGACAATTGGTTCCTTAATATTAATTGGTAAGTTTAGTGGCTGACTTCGTGGTTGACTTAATGGCTCATCTAAAGGTTGACGCTTCTCAATCCAACAGCTAGCAACTGGAAGGGTTTGTTCGAGTTCATCAAGTGGTCGAGGAATTACCATCACTGCATTAAGTTCACCAATACGTTCAGCTTCGTTCATTCCAGCTTCTACTGCCACAGCGACATTTGCCACCGAACCGCGAATAATTGCCGTACACAAACCCGCACCAATTTTTTCATATGCTGCCAATTGTACATCGGCAGATTTGAGCATTGCGTCTGCGGCTCCTACCATCGCCGGGAAACCTCTAGTTTCAATTAATCCGATCGCTTGATTGCTCAAACGACTGTAAGAACCACCTTCGGCGAGTTCACTCAAACGGCTAGTGATGGGGAGAATAATTTCCAAGTTGGGGTAAGGACGGGGGATTACCAAGCTGGAGACAAATTCATCAAATTGTTTTGCCGTATCTTCACCAGCTTGAACAGCCAAACGTACATCAGCAATTCCACCTCTGACGATCGCAGTACAATGACCATCGCCAATTTTCTCATAACCAATTAGATGTACGCCAGCTGATTTCAGCATCATATCCGCAGTCCCAACAATTGCCGGGAAACTGCGGGTTGAAACCATACCCAGAGCAGTATCGCTGAAGTTATGGTGACGAGGTTGTTGTCGTTGTGTGTTCATCAAGCGTCGTTCATATTCCCCCATGTTCAGTTCTCCAGGATAATCAACTTAAGAGTTAATGGTTAAGGATTGATGGGTATTGGTTACTAGTTGTTTAGTTATTGGTAATTCACTACGTGGTTACAATTAAAACCAATTAAAAGAATGTATGTACCTCTCAGAGGCTTTTCTTTAATTAAACCTAGCTGTTAACCAACAACAAAGAAGAATCAATAACTAATACCTAACAATTAATTCTATTGTCACCGACATACTTAAGAATTAACACTTATTCAGATTAATCGTCCTCTGGCGAAGGTTTATTTAATGACTGCCGATGGGGGAATAAAGTAATTAACAGACGTTGTACACTACTTTGTCCGTAAACATGATTACCAAGTGTGTCAGTTGATGTAAGTGATGATTCCGGAGTTTCGCTGGTTTCAGTGGTTGTTTGAGGTTGTGTGGAATCTTCAGATGAGTGGTTTTGATTGGCAACAGGGGTAATATTGCTAGCTGGCGATTGAGATAGCGAAGGTTGACTGCCGTTATCTGTTTGAGAAGTTTTTTGAGTAATTGTCGGCGATGAATCGGGCAATCCCCATAAATCATCATTAATATCGTGCTGCTCTGGAATATTGCCTGTTGTTGGATGACTTGCAGGGATTTGGTTTTCTAGGGGATTTTCTGTAATTGCCTCAATTATCTGGCGACTATGGCGATCGCAATATGCCAAAATTGAACCTGGTTGAATTACCTGTCCTGAGGCGACAGAACACCTAAAAACAGTTGTGGCTGCACCAATACAGGCATTGGCTCCAATTTTACCTTCCCCAACCATCAAAAACCCGGCTCCTAAGTTGGCTCCTGTTTCGATTTCTAGAGTACCTGTATCAGCTTGGATAATTGAACCCATGCCAACACATACCCCAGCACCAATAATAATTTTGCTATTTGGAGCCGCTTGAAGAATAACTCCTGGCGCAATTACAGCACTCTTGTGAATTATCACCTCGCCACTGATGTATGATTCAAAGCTACTGCCTAGACGCAGTGGCGGCACAGACATAAGAAATTGATACCTAAAGTGGGAGAGTGGGAGAGGGGGGAGTGGAGAGTGGGAGACACGGAGAGGGGGAGACACGGAGAGGGTAAACACAAATAAAATTTTCTATTTCTATATGTCTTTCTTGTCCCCGCCTCCCCATGTCTCCGCGTCTTTGCGTCTCTTTCTTTATTCCATGTCCGCCTATTTTTTGACTAAGTCAAATTACGGACGCTGAATAATCAATTCCAGAACACGACGTTTGGCTTTGGGATCAATGCCAATTAAGCGCACATATTCACCTTGGTATTCAGAAAGGAATGATTCGAGTGCGGCTGCGGCATCACGATCTGAACGCGCTTCGATTTGTCCACAACTTTGCCAGGAACCTGTACGGAAGCGACGTTGGTCTACGTGTTCAGCGCTGATTTTATACCCACCAGCCAGGAGTTGACGTAAATGATCGATGACTTCCGAAGCCAGACGGGTTGTAGTTGCTGTACTACTAGAGTAGCTGCTGGAACTGCTCGATGCGCTCGTTGCTGGGGTAAAAGATTGGCTGGAACTGCTGCTCGCAGTCGTTACTACGCCATTGGGGCGCTGGATAATGCTTTCGAGGACGCGACGTTTAGCTTTGGTGTCGATGCCAATCAAGCGGATGTACTCGCCTTGATGTTGAATCATGCACTCTTCCAAGGCGGCGATAACATCGTTGGCGGAACTTGATTCGATGGGTTGACAACTTTGCCAAGAACCTGTGCGGAAACGACGCTCATCAACATGTTCTGTACCAATTTTGTAGCCACTTGATAGCAATTGGCGAATTTTTTCGATGGTGTCGCTGCTAATTTTCGCGCTACCGTTGCTGTAGCCGTTACTAGAACCGTTTCCATTATTGTAGGTACTGCTGCTGGTAGGGGCTTTAAAGCTAGTTGATGCAGGACTGTCTACCACCCCATCCGGACGCTGAATAATAGTTTCCAAAACACGGCGCTTGCCATTGTCAATACCAAACAGGCGCACATACTCACCGCTATGGTCTGCCAAACACGATTCTAATGATGCGATCGCATCGTTGAGCGATCGGACTTCAATCGGTTTACAGCTATTCCACGAACCTGTACGGAAACGTCTTTGGTCTACATGTTCCGTGCCAATTTTAAATCCCTGTTCCAACAAGTAGCGCAGTTGCTCTACTGTTTGGGCACCCAACCGATTACTCGACACCTCATCGCTCCTTTCAAATGCAAAACTAAAATCGTTACTTGTATCTGTATAAGATTTCGCTAATTCATTCCGAATCGGCGCAATGCATTTATTGTCCGCAGCACAAAGATAACCAGCCCTCAATGCTTGATTTATGCCAACTACGTGATTGGCAAATACCTTGTCTTCTGCCTGCACATCTGGTAGGCGATCGGCTTGATGCTGGCTAGTAATTACTACTCCAGAACCTACGTATTTACCCGGTGGAATTTCCACATCCTGGATTAATGCATGCATCATGACAATGCAGCCATCACCAATCTTGGCATTAAACACCGTTGAACGAAAGCCGATAAAACAGTTATCTCCCACATAGCAAGGACCATGAATCAATGCCATGTGGGTAAGGCAAGTATTTTTCCCTACCCATACTGAGTATTCTTGTTTGTTGTCGCCAATGACGCGACCTTTTTCCAAGCCGTGTATAACTACACCATCTTGGATATTGGTATTTTCACCGATATAAAACGGCGCACCTTCATCAGCTCGAATCGAAGTACCGGGAGCAATAATTACATTTGCACCAATTTCTACGTCCCCGATAATGTTGGAAAACGAATGTACAAAAGCTGTTGCATGAATACTCGGTTCAGCTAAATCTCTTGACCACGGGGTTGGGGGTGCCGCCTCCGCCGTGCTGCGGACTGCCATTACTAGATTCCTCCTGAAAAAGCACTGTCATTTGTCCGTTGCCCTTTGTTATTTGTGCTTTGTCCTTTGCCTTTTGTGATTTGTCTTTACGAGTGACCAATTACCAATGACTAATGACTCATGACCCAATGACTAGCGACTAATGACCCAATGACTAAATAACTAATAACTTATCGATATTGGTCTTTTTTACTGTAAAGCAGGCGATCTTCAACGTGAATCGTATCAATTATCGCTACGACTGCTGCGTCTAAGGGACGCTGTTCGTTTCCCTGAATTTGACGAGCGGCACTACCACGACTTACGAGTACCCACTCATCAACTCCCGCACCGACGCTATCAGCAGCCACTTCATATTTTGGCAGGAGTTGTCCTTCTTCATCGACTAATTGCAACAACAGTAGTTTGACACCCCTGAGAGTTGGTTCTTTTTGAGTGCTAACTACCGTACCGCGAACTTTAGCAACTTGCATTACTCAATTACGGTCTTCTATTACCGAAAGGACGAATCGCATTCACGTTTTCGCGGAATTGTTCGACATCTTCGGTATAGCGAATTGGGAGAACATATTCCAAGTTTTCGTGGGGACGAGCAATGATGTGGGTGGATAAAACCTGTCCACCACTAACGCGCTTAACATTTTCAACTCCGGCTGCTACCGAAGCTTGTACTTCCGATACGTCACCACGCACAATCACTGTAACGCGACCGCTACCAATTTTTTCGTATCCAACTAAAGTCACACGTGCAGCCTTTACCATCGCATCAGCCGCTTCTACAACTGCTGGGAAACCCAGAGTCTCAACCATTCCTACTGCAATTGACATTATTTTAAATCCTTAACCAGCGAGCTAAAAACTGAAAACAAGCAAAACTATTTCATTGACAAGATGGGCAATGCCCTGAGTGATTGGGGATTTTAGATTTTAGATTGTGGATTTTGGATTGGGACTTTACTTAAAAATAAAAGTACATCTTCCATGTTTGACTTCGCTTAAGTGATTCACTAACAGCTAAATCTAAAATCCATCTGCAAAAGTTGGCAATGAAGAAGAACCCTCCTGGTAATACCAGATGCTACAAGTAGCTAAAACCGCCCACTCTAAAGACTCAACTTTTGGCAAAATCATAAATCCAAAATCCCGAAACTTAAGTCCCGAAACTTAAGTCCGGAATTGCTCCACCGCTTCGGTGTAGCGAATTGGCAGAACGTATTCTAAGTTTTCGTGAGGACGAGCAATAATGTGTGTGGAAACTACTTCACCGCCGTTAACACGGCGAGCAGCTTCAACTCCAGCAGCAACCGAAGCTTGCACTTCCGATACGTCGCCACGCACAATCACTGTAACGCGAGCGCTACCGATTTTTTCATATCCTACCAAAGTTACACGAGCGGCTTTCACCATCGCATCAGCAGCTTCTACAACTGCTGGAAAACCTTTTGTTTCAATCATTCCAACCGCAATTGGCATCGCAGGACTCCTAAAAAATTTAGTGCAATTTCAGTAATCTTTGAAAATTTTTGACGGGGGTGCCGATTTTGGAAGTTCAAAAGAACTCTAAAATTAAGCATAGAAAACGATTGCACCCCTGGCAATATAAATTACTATAATAGTTTATAATGAAATAGTTTTAAAAATCTTAACGCCTTCTAAAAAAGGGCTTTTAATTGAAACTGGGGTTCTGTGCCCACTATTGATCTTCAAGGCTTTCTAGAGCGATCGCTTCTGATTTATAATTTTTTTATATTGTTTTTTCAATCCAATTTGCAAGGGTTGCAAATTTTGATTGAGAATAACTACCTAACTTGATGGGAGTGCAGTAGCAGTGTCCCAGTTTTTTTGCTGCCAACTTTACTGCCAACTCAAATATCAAGGCAATCGAACTATACACCAATCAAAGATTGTATAAGAAAAAATTATATAATCAATAAAGTGGAGTCTTGATATTAGCAAAAGCAACAGTAAATTTCCGTTTTGTAAAGAGATAGAAATATTTATTTATGAAAATGACTGTAGTCTTGCTCTCATGTTTTCCTGGAAAATCAGAAAGACAAAGCCGTTTAAAGAACATCATCAATTCCAATATTCCCACAGTATAGGTTTATAGCTGCTAGTCAAATTTGTACATTTTGTACATTTTCAAGTTGGGAATAGTTCCCAAACTGACAAACGAAAGGAAACTTAAATGAATCAATTTTTATTCTTAACAAGTGGGTGGATTCCTATTTATGGCTTAGTGGGGGCACTTTTCACCCTACCTTGGGCAGTAGGGCTAATTCGTCGTACAGGACCAAGACCAGCCGCTTATTTTAATTTGTTGACAACGATAATTGGTTTTGTCCACAGCCTACTTGTTTTTAAAGATATCTGGAATCGCGATCAGCAAAACCCAGTTATTACTTGGTTCAGTGCTGCGGGATTTGATTTATCAGTTGCGTTAGAAATTTCGCCTGTCAGTATTGGGGCAACGGTTTTGATTACGGGGTTGAGTTTGCTAGCACAAATTTATGCCCTTGGCTATATGGAAAAAGACTGGTCATTGGCACGATTTTTTGCGTTGATGGGGTTTTTTGAGGCGGCACTAAGCGGCTTGGCGATTAGCGATTCCCTGTTTCTCAGCTATGCGCTGTTGGAAGTCTTAACTTTATCGACATACTTATTGGTTGGCTTTTGGTATGCCCAACCGCTTGTGGTGACAGCAGCCAGAGATGCTTTTTGGACAAAGCGGGTTGGCGATTTGTTGCTGTTGATGGGAGTTGTGGCACTTTCGAGTATTGCCGGGAGTTTGAATTTTTCGGATTTGTACGAATGGGCACAAACCGCGCAGTTAAGCCCTGTAGTATCAACTTTATTGGGATTGGCATTGATTGCTGGTCCTGCGGGTAAATGCGCTCAGTTTCCCCTGCATTTGTGGTTAGATGAAGCAATGGAAGGACCCAACCCAGCATCGGTGTTGCGAAATTCGATGGTGGTAGCAGGTGGTGCTTACGTTCTCTACAAACTCCAGCCAATTTTAACGCTGTCACCAGTAGCACTAAATGCTTTAGTGATTATGGGGGTGATGACGGCAATAGGAGCAACTTTGGTATCTATTGCTCAAATTGATATCAAACGGGCATTATCGCATTCTACCAGTGCTTACATGGGTTTGGTGTTTTTAGCAGTGGGTTTAGAACAGGGTGGGGTTGCCTTGATGCTGTTATTTACCCATGCGATCGCCAAAGCTCTATTATTCATGAGTTCAGGTTCCATCATCTATACCACCAGCAGTCAAGATTTAACCGAAATGGGTGGTTTGTGGTCGCGGATGCCAGCTACAACTACTGCATTTGTGGTTGGTGCGGCGGGAATGGTGACAATGCTGCCTTTAGGTAGTTTTTGGGCGATGTTGGCTTGGGCTGATGGGTTAGTGACTATTTCCCCTTGGGTAATTGGAATTTTGGTATTAGTCAATGGTTTAACGGCATTAAATTTAACCAGGATATTCCGACTTGTATTTTGGGGCAAACCACAGCAAAAAACCCGTCGCGCTCCAGAAGTGGGTTGGCAAATGGCTGTACCGATGGTATCGCTGACGGTGGCGAATTTGTTAGTGCCCCTGATGCTGCAACAATGGTATTTATTACCAGCATGGGAAAGTGTAAATTGGTACGTATTAATCCTGTTAATATCATCCACATCCCTCGGTTTAATCATTGGTTCAACAATTCATCTACATAAAGCTTGGTCGCGTTCCACAGTATTTTTATGGCGGTTTATTCAGGATTTATTGGGCTATGATTTTTACGTAGATAGATTGTATAAAATGACAGTAGTTGCTGTTGTTGCCATGTTATCTAAAGTATCAGCATGGAGCGATCGCTATCTCGTTGATGGCTTAGTCAATTTAGTGGGATTTGCGGCGATATTCGGCGGACAGAGTTTGAAATATAGTATTTCTGGACAATCGCAAGGATATATGCTCACCATTTTGATTGGTGTTAGCATACTGGGTTTTTTCATTAGTTGGTCTTTAGGTCTTTTGGATAATTTGCCATTTTAAAAATTAGGAAGACGAGGAGATGAAGTGACGCGGGGATGAAGTGACACGGGGATGAAGTGACGCGGGGACGCGGGGACAAAAAAGAAAGAGGTTTCTTTTATTAATCTCCTTACTCTCCCCACTCTCCCCCTCTCCCCACTCTCCCCCTCTCCCACTCCCCCCTCTCCCACTCCCCCCTCTCCCCACTCTCTAGTTAACTATGCTCACTACTCTAATTTTATTGCCCTTAATTGGGGCTATAATTATCGGGTTTTTACCCGTTGAGATGAATGCAAAAATATCTCGTCAGGTAGCTCTTGTATTTGCTTGTATTGCGTTTGCATGGATGCTAGTTTTAGCAATCTTATTTAACCCCAAAGATATCACCCAACAGTTTGCAGAATTCTTGCCTTGGATTGATACTTTGGGTTTGAATTATCACCTTGGTATCGATGGTTTATCTTTGCCGTTGTTAGTATTGAACGGACTTTTAACTTGCATTGCCGTTTATAGTAGCGACATAGCTATTAACCGTCCGCGATTGTATTATTCGCTGTTACTACTTCTGAATATCGGCGTAACGGGAGCATTTTTAGCCCAGGATTTACTACTGTTTTTCCTGTTTTATGAACTCGAATTAATTCCTCTCTATCTACTGATTGCAATCTGGGGTGGAGAAAAACGTGGTTATGCAGCTACAAAATTTTTGATTTACACGGCATTTTCTGGAATCCTGATTTTAGCAAGTTTCCTGGGGATGGTTTGGTTAAGTGGTGCTTCCACATTTGCCCTAGAAGGTTTAAATCCATCATCATTACCTTTAGCCACACAAATCTTGCTCTTAGTGGGAATTTTAATTGGCTTTGGCATCAAATTTCCCTTGGTTCCCTTTCACACATGGCTACCCGATGCACACGTTGAAGCTTCAACACCAATATCCGTCTTGCTAGCTGGTGTACTCCTCAAGTTAGGAACCTACGGGATGCTACGATTTGGGATGAACCTGCTACCTGAAGCTTGGACATATCTTGCACCCTGGTTAGCAACTTGGGCTGTCATTAGTGTATTGTACGGTTCTTCCTGTGCGATCGCTCAAAAAGATATGAAGAAAATGGTGGCGTATAGTTCGATTGGACACATGGGTTATATCCTACTTGCTGCTGCCGCCGCTACCCCATTAAGCTTATTGGGTACGGTTTTACAAATGATTAGCCACGGTTTGATTTCCGCTTTACTGTTTTTACTTGTCGGTGTTGTGTATAAAAAAGCAGGTACTCGCGATCTAGATGTCTTGCATGGCTTATTCAACCCAGAACGGGGAATGCCATTAATTGGTACGTTGTTGGTAGCTGGAGTCATGGCAAGTGCTGGAATACCGGGAATGGTGGGATTTATCTCGGAATTTATTGTGTTTCGCGGCAGCTTCACGGTATTTCCTGTGCAAACCTTACTATCAATGATTGGAACTGGCTTAACAGCAGTTTATTTTTTGATTTTGATGAATCGAGCTTTCTTTGGACGATTATCGGAACGAGTAACGAACTTACCAAGAGTATACTGGAGCGATCGCATTCCTGCTTTTGTGTTAGCAGTTCTAATTATCATTTTTGGTATCCAACCAGCATGGTTGATGCGCTGGATAGAACCAACCACTACAGCAATGGTGAATACTCAGAATGTAGTGGCAAATATATCTATTCGTGAATAAGGATTAAGGATTTGGAGTTAGGAGTACATATGTTTTTCCTTCTCCTTTTCTCTTTTCTCTTTTCCCTATTTATTTTCCTCTGTTTCCTTTCCTGAATAAATACTATGGTGATAACTAGAAAGAAACTGCAAAATTACCCATTAGCTGAGTACGTTAAAAAACTACAAAGTGCCGAAGGTTTACTTCCAGATACTTCCCAGAATGTCATGGAGGTAGTTGGTATTCTCAAAAGTTATGGCATAGTTTTAGATGCATATTCCAAAAATCTCATTTACATCGCCGAAAATCAGTTTTTGGTATTTTTCCCATTTTTTAAATACTTTAATGGTGAAGTCTCCAGCAAAAAATTATTGCGCCATTGGTGGCATGACAGAATAAATTTTGAATATGCCGAATATTGTATGAAAGCAATGTATTGGCATGGTGGTGGTGGACTTGATACTTATTTAGATACACCAGAATTTCAAGAACGTGCCAAAGCAGTTATTCTCGCTAAATTCAAAAATAATCCCTTTGTTTTAGGACTCAATCAATTATTTCCTGATTTTCTTCTGGAACATCTGCGTGTCTCCAGTTACTATAGTGGTTTAGGTCAATTTTGGCGTGTCATGGCTGATATTTTCCTCACCATGTCAGACCTTTATGATGAAGGTAAAATTACATCAATTCCCCAAGTTATAGACTATATAAAAAATGGCTTGGTTGCTGATGCTGGTAAACCTATTACTTATGCTGTAAAAATCCAAGAACAAGTCTACGAAATTCTGCCAAAATCTTTAGGTTTAACCTTCTTGCCAGACACAGCAATTCCCTACGTTGAAGCTGTTTTCTTTAGAGGCACACCTTTCCCTGGTACTGTTTCCTACAATGCCCAAGCATATCAAATACCAGCAGATCAAGCCAGGTTCCAATATGGAGCATTGTATGCCGATCCATTACCAATTGGTGGTGCTGGTATTCCGCCAACTTTGCTGATGCAAGATATGCGACATTTTCTACCTGAATATCTGCATGAAATTTATCGCAAAAGCCTTAGGGGTGAAGATGATTTACTCGTACAAATTTGTATAAGTTTTCAAAAATCGATGTTTTGCGTTACTAGTGCAACAATTTTGGGATTAATGCCCCATCCAGCAGATACTCAAGAGCCAAGTGAGAAAACTGCAAATATAGTCTACTTTCAGAAGTGGTTGGATAGATTGGCGAATTCACGCTTATTGGAAGTGAATAAATAGGCAAATAATGTTTATATTGGCTATGAAAATTCTGTTTTTAGATCAAAGTGGTAAACCGGGTGGTGCAGAATTATGTTTAATTGATATCGCCAAACCTTACCGTCATCATTGCTTAGTCGGTTTATTCGCAGATGGTTCCTTTAAAAGCTTACTGGAACAAAACGAAATTCCTGTGCAAATTCTCACAAATCGAGAAATTCAAGTTCGTAAAGAAAGCAGTCTCAGTCAAGGATTAGCAAGTTTAACTCAACTGTTACCTCTCATTAATCAAGTAGCAACAATTGCCCGTGACTATGATGTAATTTACGCCAATACACAAAAAGCTTTAGTTGTAGGTGCGATCGCAAGTTTTATCAGTCGCCGTCCCTTAGTTTACCATCTTCACGATATTCTTTCACCTGAACATTTTAGTAAAACTAATCGAACTATTGCGATTACCCTTGCTAACCGCTTTGCTAAACTAATTATTGCTAATTCCCAAGCGAGTAAACAGGCTTTTATTGAAGCTGGTGGTAAGGAAAATATTATCGAAATTGCTTACAACGGTTTTGACTCAAATTTATATCAAATTAGTAATGATGAAAGCACACAAATTCGTCAAGAATTAGGGCTAGACAACAAGTTTATCATCGGACATTTTAGTCGTCTTTCTCCCTGGAAAGGGCAACATATCCTCATTGAAGCCCTTGCAAAATCTCCCGAAAATGCTGTAGTTATATTAGTTGGTGATGCATTATTTGGTGAACAAGAATATGTCGAACAATTGCACCAACAAGTCAACAACTTAGGTTTAGAAAATCGTGTTAAATTTCTCGGTTTTCGTAATGATATTCCCCAACTAATGTCAGCTTGCGATTTGATTGCCCACACTTCTATAGCAGCCGAACCATTCGGAAGAGTGATAGTGGAAGGAATGTTATGTGGAAAACCTGTGATTGCAGCTAAAGCTGGCGGGGCAATAGAAATAGTAGAAGATGGTGTCAATGGTTTTTTAGTAACACCAAATCAACCGCAAGAATTAGCAGTAGTAATTAATCAATGTATGCAAGAAATTGAGAAAACTCAAATATTAGCCAATAATGCTCGAAAAAGTGCGATCGCACGTTTTGATGTGGAGGTAATTAATCAAAAGATTGCTGGATTTTTACATCATTTACTACAGGCTTAAGATTAGATATCTAATCTTCAATTCCAAAATCAACATTATCGTAAATATCAGCTAACGAAATTTCAAAGGGAACCGATGTTAGCGAAAGTCTGTCATTCTCATTTTCGTATTCCGAAAAAATCCACTTATTATTATCAGTTTTGGAATATTGCTCCACATGCATTGTATATTGGTCGATTAAAATATATTCTTCAAAAGTGGAAATAGTCCGATATGCAGCAAATTTTTCATCCCTATCATTACTTTTAGTTGAGTTTGATAATACCTCAGCAAGCATCACCGGATTAACAATTGTATCTCTACGTCCTTCTTGTAATTCGATGGGTTTTGCCACCACCATGACATCAGGATAAGTATAAATTTTCTTGTTGGGAATCCACAATCTTTGGTCTGTGACAAATACACGAAAAGCTTTACCCTTCAGGGCAAAATTAAGGGTTCCGCTAAAGTTAAGAGCAAGTTGGTTGTGATTTGGAGTGCCACCTGTCATGGGAATAATTTTACCATCTACATAGTCATTACGTTCTTGAGAATTTACCTCGATTTCTAAATACTCTGCGGGCGAGTAATAGCGCTGCTCTTGGGCGATGGTCATAGATTTTTCTCCATTCCTAAGCTTGCCAATAGTAAAATTAGTAATTGTAAAATTATGAATTAATTATAAACCCCAAATATTTACAAATATGCATAATTTATCGTTATTTATTGTTAAATTTTACCCCTTCCCACTAGGGAAGAGGTATTTCTAATTAACTGGAAATTAATTCCCCATCAAGCGTGATATAGAAGTAAGTTCTATCGGTAAAACGAAAATGACAAATGACAGCTAAAAACGAAACCCAGAAATTACAAACCAACTAATTCTCGCGATTCAAAATCAGTTAATTGTTGCGCTATATTTAACCTTGCTTCCAACTTGGCAACACTAAACTGATTCCGCAAATACTCTAAATGTGCGATTGCATTTGCTTTCTCAGTAATTAATTGTACTTGAGTATCCACGGCTTTCTGATAATCCCTATCCACCAGCAGCACTTCAAACCGTCGTGCTTTACGCTGGGCATCGTTTTTTAAATCCATTTCAAAGGCAGCAATTTTATCTGCATTACCTTCAAATCGATGTACTTGTTGTTGTACTGCCATCAATTGCGAGTCAATTTCGTTTACCCTTTGGGCAGCTTGAAATATCACAGACGGGTAATGACTGAGTTGCATCATAGGTATATAAACCAAGTAACTAGATAATGTTTCTCTGTATTGATTAATGAAATAATTAGTTGCGATCAAGAATTAGAAAAGTTTTTCGCGATCGCAATTGCTACACACTCAAGATATCTTCTAAGCAGCTTCCCGCAAGTGTTGCTTCTCGTTTACATCTGTAACATTAAGAGTTAATTGTTCCACCTGAGGCGCAGGAGCTTTTTCTAATACCTGAATTTCAATATTCACACTCACCAAATAACTACCAGCATCCGCACCAACTGCATCCGCTATCATCTTGGCAATCTCAGGACGCTTTGCAGTTAATGGGTCGCGCAATATACATCTATCCCATTCATGTTTAGCAGTGGGATTCAAGCTCAAAATGTAGTGTTTCATCATTGTACTTACCCTCCTATGGCTCTTCCAAGAGATTTTTATGGGGTTGTTCCGCTTCACCGGGCTGTTTGATATTCTTCCCTTCATTATAGTACGTTTGTACTTAATTGTGTAGAAATTTGAGAATTTTAGATAATATTCACTGCTGAATGGTTTACTGGTGAACCAAAAATAGTCTCATGCCAATAACTTTTAGATGATAAACCTGGTTTCTCCTTGTGTTTCTAAAAACTATGGTTCTTGTAGTTGGAAAGTGCCGTATTGTAAGTTTTTGATAAAGTTATTGCCAGTTTGAGGAACTGTGAGCCTAAAGATACCGCAAAAAAACGGAGAACGTCATTGACATAACACTGAAGAAAAAGTGAAGCTAGTTCAGGATTCGCGATCGCCAACTAAAAATGAGCAAAATTTGTGTCATTTTGGCAGTCGTAGTCTACCCTAGTAGAGTGCGTAAGTAATTACGCCATAAAACTTAATTAACAGAAGGAATAGTTGAATGACTGCAACATCTCCCCGATTAAAGCACGAGGTTAAAGACCTCGCTCTCGCTCCCTTGGGAAGACAACGCATCGAGTGGGCTGGACGCGAAATGCCAGTTCTCAAACAAATACGCGATCGCTTTGAAAAAGAAAAGCCTTTTGCTGGTATCCGTATTTCTGCTTGTTGCCACGTTACTACTGAAACCGCGCATTTGGCGATCGCTCTGAAAGCTGGTGGTGCGGATGCAATTTTGATTGCCAGTAATCCCCTTTCCACCCAGGACGACGTAGCCGCAAGTTTAGTAGTTGACTACGGTATTCCCGTTTTCGCCATCAAGGGTGAAGACGAAGCTACCTACAGCCGCCACGTCCAAGTCGCTTTAGACCATCGCCCCAATATTATTGTTGACGACGGTTGTGACGTAGTCGCCACATTAATTCAACAGCGTCCCCATCAAATCGCTGACCTGATTGGTACAACTGAAGAAACCACCACAGGTATTGTGCGCTTACAAGCGATGTTAAAAGATGGTGTGTTGACATTCCCCGCGATGAACGTCAACGACGCAGACACAAAGCATTTCTTCGATAACCGTTACGGTACAGGTCAATCCACCCTCGATGGTGTTATCCGTGCTACCAACGTCCTCCTAGCAGGTAAAACCGTAGTCGTCGCTGGTTACGGTTGGTGCGGTAAAGGTACAGCCATGCGATCGCGCGGATTGGGTGCGAATGTAATTGTCACCGAAATTGACCCCATTAAAGCGATCGAAGCTGTTATGGACGGTTTCCGTGTATTGCCAATGGCAGAAGCAGCACCTTTAGGCGACCTCTTCATCACCGTTACTGGAAACAAACATGTTATCCGTGGCGAACACTTCGACGTGATGAAAGATGGGGCAATGGTTTGTAACTCTGGTCACTTCGATATTGAAATTGACCTCAAGACCCTTGCTAATAAAGCCTCAGAAGTTAAAGACGTTCGTCCTTTCACCCAAGAGTATAAACTCAAGAGTGGTAAATCGGTAGTTGTATTAGGTGAAGGTCGTTTGATCAACCTTGCGGCTGCGGAAGGACACCCCAGCGCAGTTATGGACATGAGCTTTGCGAACCAAGCAATGGGTGCAGAGTATCTAGTTAAGAACAAAGGTAAATTAGCTGCTGGTATTCACTCGATTCCTGCGGATGTGGATAAGGAAATTGCTCGTTTGAAGTTACAAGCGATGGGTATTACTGTTGATACCTTGACACAAGACCAAATTGATTACAGCAATTCCTGGACATCTGGAACCTAATTATTTGAAAGTTAGTAGTTCAAGGTTTTTAAAAACTTTTGGCTGCTGGGAAATAGTTTAATTTGATTGTTTTAAGGATGGGCAAATGCTCATCCTTTTTTATGGGTTGGGTGAAGGATTTGTGTTACCCAACATTGATTATTGGGAATACTTAGATCAATAGTTGTGGGTGAAGCTTTAAAGTAGATTATTTGTCAATGCAAAATATTTTTGTGGGATTCATCCACTTTTTTAGAGTGAGACACTTTTGGCTTACACAAGTATTTTTCCAAACATTTATGTGTTTATACAGATGAAGACTTTCCTAAAAAAACTACACTCAGTAGTCATGTACTAAAAAAATAGATTATGTCTAAATCAAAGACTAAAGCAGTTATTACCTTTATATTAAAAGCTGCCACTATTGCGATATCATTCAGCAAAAAATTTTGGAAGTGGTACATAGCAGGATTTGTGGGACATTCTCATAAAAAATTTTATTTTCCCAGAATGGTTCGGCTTGCTCTTGGTTTCATGATAGTTGTTATGATGATTCCAATACTATCTATTCCTATTCATTTTTTTAAACCTGACTTTTCACTAGAATATTCAACAAAAACTTCATCTTCGTCTACCTCTGGAAAAAACGGTGGTACATTGTGTGCTGCAAATTTTAATCAGGCTATGGAAGCATCTGCTAAAGCAGATTTTGATGGAAGTAGTGGGACAATGAATATAACTATATCTGATTCAGGCAGTCAAGAATTAACAAGGCAAGAATTTGAAAAAATCTCGACTAAATTTGCCGATAGCATTTTTTCAGGCTGTTATGTAGAATCTGTAAAAATTAAAAGTAATACTTATTCTATAGTAAGAAAAAGTCCGTAATTTTATTACTTGATCCGTATAAATACTAATTTTTTTGATAAAAAAGTCAGGGATAAAAATATATACATGGACTTAACTAATCTAAAGTGGACTAAAAACGTAAAGTGTCCAGATAGTAAATTATGGGCTTATCCAAATGTAAATACTGGGGACTTATTCAAACTTAGTTGGAAGGATAATACAAGTAATGCGGACAAACCTGATAAAGATGATTTAATTTTGCTAAGGCAAAAGGGTTATGTAACTCATCTTGTCAAAGTATTAGATTACAAGCATGAAAAATATCCTTGGGAAGGAGATTACAATATCTATCGAATTGTTGAAACAATCTGGGCAATAAATTGTCATCATCCGCTAATTTCTGCAAAAGCTGATATTGTCTTTGGATACCCTGAAGTTCTTAGCTATGAAGGTGGTAATGTGATGGAATTAGAAACGTTGCCTACTTTTAAAACATATTGGGATAGTAATGGTGGTTTTCAAGAGTTCAAAAATCGTGTTTGTACCATGCTTAATTTGTCTTCAAACTAGACCTTATTGAGTGAATACTGCTTTGTGAAGGTTGATTTGGAAGTGCGATCGCTTATTTGGTTACAGTTGGTTTGGTACGATTTTGTTAGGGTTGGCTTAAGAGTGCGTCGTGTTTTAGTTATTGGTTTGGGAATGCGATCATACTTCCGCGTAGCGACTGTGTTAAAAGTCAAGTGCGTAGGTTTGTTTGGGAATATGATCGCATTTTGTTTAATCTTGGTTTAAGAATGCGATCGCACTTTTTGTTAGGTGAATTGGAGAATGCGATCGCATCATAACTCACTTATCATTTCCAGTTATAATTACAACACCGAAT
Organism: Calothrix sp. UHCC 0171; assembly: GCF_034931845.1. NCBI lineage: Bacteria > Bacillati > Cyanobacteriota > Cyanophyceae > Nostocales > Calotrichaceae > Calothrix > Calothrix sp. UHCC 0171. Next base: position 57,728 of record NZ_JAYGHN010000011.1, on the reverse strand, counting down.
AAGAGATTTACTTATAAACATCTCCCCTCGCACCAATTACATAAACTTCAATATCTCTAGAATCGCTATCAAGTGTAAAAATTACTCTATTTTTGCCTACACGCAACCTGTAAAAACCTTCCCAATCACCCTTCATCTTTTTGATATCCAATTCTGTGAAGGGAATAACACCCAACTCTTCAACAGCGATAGCAATTTGATTTATTTGCTCACGGATATTTTCCACATCTTCGGGATTGGCTTTTTCCAAAAATTTAATCGCTTTTTTGCGAAACCTGATTGCCATTTTTTACCCAATCCGTCATGTCGATCACTTCCTCATCCGCATCATCAAAAGGGGAGCCAAAATCCTGCTCCAGCTCGCTTTGCTCCTCATCGCTGATATGAGGTACTAAAATTTGACACAGGCGAAGTCTTTCTTCTTGTAGCACTTCACGTATTGTTTCTTTGATCAGGGCTTTGAGTTCTTGAATTTCCATGCTGATTAAATCAAATTGCTACCCATAATACTATCAATATACCATTCCTAAATGACATACACATGCGATCGCATTTTGTGAGGTGAATTTGAGAATGCGATCGCGCTTTTAGTATGTGTCGGTTTGAGTATGCGATCGCTGTTTCTGTTAGTGTTGGTTTAGGAGTGCGATCAATTATGTCCTATGATATTCCTAATATTAATCAGGGATAAATTGAGTGAGTTTTGATAATATTTGTAAAATACTAGCGGAAAAGTATCCAGCAGATTTTGTCAGGTGGTTAATTGGAGAAGAATCTACTGATATTAATGTGTTAAAAACTGAGTTAAGCTTGGAACCAATCCGTGCTGATTCGGTGATTTTTATACAAGCTGGTAATCGAATTTTACATATTGAATTTCAGACTTTAACAAAGTCTAATCCTGTGATTCCTTTCCGAATGCTAGATTATTACGTCAGGCTCAAACGTTTATGCAGGTCTTCTGTGACACAATCTGTCATCTTTTTGCAGGAAACAGATGATGAAATTGCTTTTACCGAAGAATATCGGGAGGAGTCTACCGTTCACAGGTATCGTGCTGTGAGAATGTGGGAGCAGGATTCGAGTTTATTTTTGGGCAATTCGGCTTTATTGCCGTTAGCTTCTTTATGCCGAACCGATTCTCCACGGGAGTTATTATCGCAGGTTGCCCAGGAAATCGCTACAATCGCAGATAGAGAAATAAGACAAAATACGGCAGCTTATACTGAAATTCTAGCAGGTTTGCGGTTTGAAAAGGGTTTAATTCGTCAGTTATTGAGTGAGGATATTATGCAAGAATCAGTTATTTACCAGGATATTTTGCAAAAAGGAAATAAACAAGGTGAAGAACGTGTAATTATACGTCTACTCAATCGGCGTTTGGGTGAAATAGATTTGGTATTACTTGAAAGAATTAAAACTTTATCTATAGATAGATTAGACTTATTGGCTGAAGCTCTGTTAGATTTTTCAAATGTTTCCGATTTAGTTACTTGGCTTGATCGTAATGTCAGCAGTTAGTTATAAATAGGTTAACTAAATTTTATGATTTTTGGGATGGGCGATCGCGCTCATCCTTTTTATTTACTTGCAAATAGTCAGAGTAATCAAGAGCTTTACAGTAAAGCTAAAAGAATTTTAGATCGATCATTTTAATATTTCGGTTCCTGTAATAATAAGGGAGAACAAAGTGAAACCCAACATTTATTGTTTTGACTAGCAGAATAATAAATGTTGGGCTTTGTCACAGTTAATCTGGCTTCAACCTATTTCTTTTTACCGCCAAAAAGTTTGTATATCCCATATCCGATCGCACCAGCAGCCACAACAGGTGCAGCAGCAACGATCGCAGTACCAGCGATCGCGCCACCACCAACAACGCCACCAATACCTGCTAGTGTACTCATAATTGCCGCACCGGATGCACCACCAGCAACTGTCACCATACCTGCGCCAGCAACACCAGCAGCCGCCGTTTGTAGCAGTTCTGGCAGCAGAACGAGCATCCCGCTCTTCTTCGGATAAATTCTCTTCATCTTTGAAAAGAGTATTGTTGAGTATCTTTGCCCCAGCATAAGCGGGACCAGCAGCAAGTACAGCAGGAGCGGCAGCCATTCCACCACCAACAACACCACCAGCCGCAGCTAAACCGGAAGTAATCCCAGCACCTGAAGTCGCTGCGACAGTTAAACCTGTTGCTGCACTAGCAGCAGCACCTACAGCAGCACCAGTTTCGGCAACAGCTTTGACTACTTTAATATCACTACCACTGACACCTAAAGTCTTTTCAGCTACTTTTTCCACAGCTTTATCTTTCGCTTTATCGACAACTTCTTTGGCAATATCTTCAAAATCCATAAATCAATCTCCTTATTTTATTAATCAAGCATTTATGAACGTGAAATAACTTCAAATAATCCTGTTTCGCATGTTTGCGTATTTATCGACATTCTTAAAAATATTTAAGAAGACTTATATTTATAATTATGCGTAGTCAGAGAATAATAGCTGTGATTAAAATCACTGCGGTTTGCGTGTGGTGCGATTTTGTTGGGGTTGCTTTGAGATTAAGTCGTGTTTTAGTTATTGGTTTGGGAATCCGATCATACTTCCGCGTAGCGACTGTGTTAAAAGTCAAGTGCGTAGGTTTGTTTGGGAATATGATCGCGTTTTGTTATTGCTTTGGGATTGCGATGCTCCTTCATGAAATGTCTACGAGGATCGTGTTATGTTTTGAGGAGAATGATGGAGGTGCGATCGCTCAACTATCATCATCTAGAAACAAAGCATCAAAATTACAGCATTTTAAGAACTACAAATTTTCGATAAATTCTTCATCCGAAACACCAGCTTGACTCAAAATACTTTTGAGCGTTCCTATTGCGATCGCTTTTTTGTGTAAGGGTGCAACACATCCAATTTCGCTGGTTTGTCCATTTTCATCAAGAATCTGTTTTTTTAAAATTACATGACTACCCCTTTGCCTAACTTGATAAAACCCTAACTGTTCCAAAGTACGAATGACTTCAGAGCCTTTAATTCGAGGTAATCTAGGCACATGCTACCTCAAATGTAGTAAATAAACGAGGAGTAGTTTTCGGCAGGGGAAATTCTTCTAAGTATAATTCTGTAGCTTCTTTAAGATTGCTAATTGCTTCTTCAATTGTTTCACCCTGACTTGCTGTACCAATCTCCGGGCACTCAGCGACGTATACATCATCTTCCCAATAAACGATTGCTGTGAATGCACGATTCATAACGTTTGAGCCTGCGCTATTTCAATCTATATCTTATTACAAACCAGATTTTACTGCTTTATTATCATTTACAGATATGATCGCATTTTGGGTTGTGGTGATGGCGTAGCCGTAAGGCTTGTCGTCAGACATCGCGTTTACTTGGTTTGAGGATTGCGTTCGCGCTTTCAGTAGGTGTTTGTTTGGGTGCGATCGCGCTTTTTGTTAGGTTAATTTGAGAATGCGATCGCGTTTGCTTTTAGCGTTCCCGTAGGATAGCTGAACGAAGTTCTAGCTTGTGTGACGTAAACTGTTCGCACGTATGAACCGACTTGAGAAAAGCTATGATCATATTTTCACATAGTAGGAAATAGTATATATGCCTTACAAAGTAAGTATTATTATCGAAAAAGATGAAGATGGCTACTACGCTTATTGTCCAGAACTTCCAGGGTGTCAAACTCAAGGAGACTCATTAGAAGAAGTCAGAGAGAATATTCAAGAAGCTGTCGAACTTTATTTAGAAACACTATCAGAATCTGAGAAGCAGGCTCTTCAAAACAAAGAAATATTCACTATGACTTTGGAGGTAAAAGTTGCCTAAGTTACCTCGAATTACTGCAAAAGAAGCAGAAAAATTATTATTAGATGCAGGTTTTATTCAAATTAGAAGTAAAGGTAGCCATAGAATTTATGGTTTAGCAGAAACTAGAGTTGTAGTTCCTTTTCATCCTGGGAAAATATTGCATCCAAAGATTATTAGACAAATTTTCGCTGCAATTCAACCTACCGAAAATAATATTACTGATGATATTGCTTTTGATGAGAGTAATGAGTCAATCGATGAGTAAAATAGTGCATTAGCGTACTGCTCCGCAGAAGCAAGCTACGCTTTTAGCGTTCCCGTAGGGTAGCTGAACGAAGTTCTAGCTTGCGTGATGTAAGTACCTTGCGCTGGTCAGTTCGCGTTATGAGAAAATAGGCTAGGAGTTACAAACACTGATGCCGAGAAAAATTCGAGAATTTAAAGCTGAAATACAAAGGGAAGGATTTGTTTATCTACCAAAGCGTGGAAAAGGTAGTCACGAGCGTTGGAGACATCTTTGATTGAGAAAAGCATTAACAATTCCAGGCAAAGATGGGGATGATGTGCCACGCTATTTAGAGAAACAGTTAGAAAAATTATTAGTCGAACTTAAGGAAGTACAAGAGGATACAGATTTATGAGTCGCTATAGTATGGTTCTTCAGTGGAGTGATGAAGATGAGCTTTTTCTAGTTACCATTCCAGAATTTAGCGATCGCGTAGTTATGCCTTGTACTCATGGTAAAACCCGTGAAGAAGCAATTAATAATGGAGAAGAAGTAATCGAAATGTATTTGGAAGCTTGGGAGACAGAAGGTGAACCCATACCGGAACCTTCTACACTTCTAGTTGCTTGATACTGATAGTAGAGTTGGGGCTACGAAGCTTGTGTGATCGCGCTTTTTGTTAGGTGAATTTGGGAATGCGATCGCTATTTTTATCAACCTTTATAATACTTATACAAGTAATTAATATACTTCATCATGAGAACCGAGGGTTAACAAAAATATCTCTTCCTCTCCCGAATCTGAATTGACTACAAATTCAAATAAAATTCTATTATTGTAATCTAGCGAACAAGACCAGACCCCATCTAAATCACCCTTTAATTTACGAGTTCGCAGGCTAGAATTAAAAGGGTCTTCTATTAGTAAGTCTAATGTTTTTTCAACTTGAATTCTCAACTGTAGATTTTTCTTTATTAGACGCTTGAATTTACGTACAAATCCCGCACTCCAAACCAAACTTTTCACTCATCCAACTCCGTCATTAAATCGGTAACAGAGCCGCGTTTCGTATTACATTTTTGGTAATCATCTCTCGCTTGTACGACATCTATTATTAGTTCATCGCGACGTTGTTGACTTAAAAGCTTGCTAATAATATCAAGTAACATTGCTTGTTCTTCTGGTTCGAGTGCTTCCACAACATCAATTGCTTGCTGGAGCGTCGATATTTTCTCTACCATAGGTTTTATCTGAAATTTCAATAATATAAATTATATCTTTGATCGATATTTCAAAAAGATAGACATCGTATAAATTCAACAATTCCATTACGATCGCTGTTTTAGTTAATGCAGGTTTGAGAGTGCGATTTCTACTAATTCTAAAAGATTGTGGCGGTTTCCTGCATCTTTTTGTTTGACTTCTTCAATCAAACTTCTTGCTCGTTGTACCGCTTCATCTTCAGGTGCAAATAACCTGTTGCACTACATTAGCGCCACTGTCAGCAGACTGAAGTAATATGTTACGATTTAGGTAGGAATACTTTTACTACCAATGGTAAGAATATGAACGTCGAAAAGCTATCAATTTCCTTACCAATATCCTTAGTTGAGTTTATCGAGAACTACAAGCAGAAAAAAGGATGCCAATCTCGCTCTCAGGTAGTCGAGAAAGCATTGAAATTACTGCGAGAACTAGAACTAGAAGAAACTTATCGCTTGGCTTCCCAAGAAGTTGAGAGTATTTGGGATGCGACTATCACAGATGGATTAACAGATGAAACGTGGTGATATATTTTATGCAGACCTCAGTCCTGCGATCGGTTCGGAAATGAATAAACGTCGTCCGTTGCTGGTAATAAGTAATAATGCCAATAATCGTGCTTCTACTACAATCACAGTATTGCCTCTGCCGCTTACTTCTAACGTCACTCGCGTTTATCCATTTGAGGTTTTAATTAACCCAGAAGATAGTGGCTTACCGAAAGTTTCTAAAGTGCAAGCTCAACAAATAAGAACTATTTCTAAAGAACGCATCATTGGTGAAGTTGTAGGTATTTTAAGCGAAGATTTAATGATTTCGGTTGATGCCGCATTAAAGTTACATTTGGGATTAGATTAATTTTGATTGAGATTAGTGCGTAGCCGTAAGGCTTGTTGTCAGACATCCCAGTTCTGATTATGTTATTTTGGGAGAGCGATCGCGGTTTGGGTTAGCAATTATGCGTAGGTTGGCGACAGTTTCCTGCATCTGCTGGTTTGGCTTCTTCAATTAAACTTCTTATTTAAGATACATGGCAATAAATGACAAAAACTGCCATAATTATGAATGTAGTCAAACAAAGGTATTGCAGCAATGAAAAGCATGAATATCTCCCTACCCGAAACGATGCGGGACTATATAGAAGAACAGGTAAAAACCTCCGGTTACAGTAGTGTTAGCGAATATTTCCGCGAGCTAGTACGTCAAGACCAAAAACGCAAAGCTAACGAACGTTTAGAAGCAATGCTCTTGGAAGGTTTAAATTCTGGAACCATGAGTGAAATGACACCTCAAGATTGGGAAGAGATACGTCAATCGGTACATCAAAAAATAGTAAAGCGCAAAGGGTCGAAATAAAAATTAATGGCTAGGATAAATAAACATCCTCAAGTTATCCGCGATTTAATTGATTTAGCGACTTACATTTCAGAAGATAACTTGGATGCTTCAGATAAGTTTCTGGTAGCAGCAGAAGAAACTTTTCGACAACTTGGTAAAATGCCAGGGATGGGAAAGCCTTGTAATTTTGATAATCCCAATTTAAAAGGTATTCGACAACAAGCAATAAAGGGATTTAAGAAATATCTAATTTTTTATCGTGCTTCTGATTTAGATGTGGACATTATCCGAGTTATTCATAGTGCGCGAGATATTGAGGCTATTTTAGAGGATGATTCATAAAAATCATTTTATCAAAGCGAAGCTTGCGCGACGTAAATGCGATCGCACATCTGAAACTAAGTTATCAAAATAATCAAATAATAAAATAAAAAAAAGCTCTCGTAATCAACGAAAGCCCAAGAAAGTAGCATAAATTGGAAGTATACAAAAGTGTCTAATTTAGGATTCCGAGCGCAGAGGCTCGGTATTCCCATCTATTTAACGCGATTCGGTTCCTTGGTTAGGGCTGCCGGCAACTGTGTCATTTTCTGGTGCTTCGGGTGTAGCGCTTGTTTTTCCATCGCTGGCGGATGCTACGCCTGTTTTACGGTTTTCTTCTTCAAGGGTAGTTTGATATCCACCAGAAGTATTGGTGTCATTTTTCTTCTGTTGATTTTTGTTTTTTTCTTCTTGACTCATGGCTAAATTTCAACCTTCACTGATGTACTTGTTGTATTGATAGTAAGAGTAATGAAGGGGTATTTTCCTCTACCCAAGATATGGTTATGGGTGGGAAATTTGTCTATCTAAAGGCTAATGATATTAAGTCCATTTCTAGACTTATTATTTAGGTTGAGCAATTGATATTAATTGTTAAATAATATGATTTTAGACGAATATTCTCAATTTTCGGGTTGCAATTGCGATCGCGTATCCATAAAAATCGTAAAATATTAACTTATGTAAAGTAGATCATTTGTCTTTCAGCAAAAACTTATGTAGCCCTAAATCAAGTCTCAGATATCAGGATTAATTTATAAAGCAATGAGGAGCAAAAGCCTTAGAAATGTGTCGTTTACTAGCTTACATTGGCTCAAGCGTTTCCCTAGAAACACTGATTTCCGAGCCGGAACATTCGCTGGTTGTTCAAAGTTATCAACCGCGTGAAATGCTTTCGGGGGTAGTGAATGCCGATGGGTTTGGTGTGGGTTGGTATAATTTAATCAAGGATAATAATCCTTTTATTTATAAAAATACTTTACCCATTTGGAATGATGTTAACTTACCGAGTCTTAGCCGCTATGTGGAATCGGATAATATTTTAGCTTATGTTCGTAGTGCTACAGCAGGTCAGGCTCTAGATTTGAGTAATTCTCAACCCTTCCAATATGATAACTTACTATTTATTCACAATGGTAGAATTGATCAGTTTCGACAGACTTTATATAGACCAATTCGCAGTATATTAAGCGATGAAATTTACAATTGGATTAGTGGAAACACTGATTCAGAACATATGTTTGCAATGGTGCTGAATTACTTGTTGGCAAATCCTGGAAAAAGCATCGCCCAAGCTTTACATCTAGCATTAATTGAACTCAATCAATTAGCACAAAAATTTCAAACCTATGCTTTAGCAAATTTAATTATCAGCGATGGTAAAAGCATTATTGCTTCGCGATATGCGACGAAATCACCAGCACCATCTTTATATTGGTTGAAAAATGCTGAAAATTTGCCAAATTCCGTAATTATAGCTTCCGAACCGCTATTTAATGGCGATTGGAATGCATGTCCAGAGAATAGCATTATTAGTGTGGGGGAAGACTGTGAGATTAGAATTGAACAAATCTAGTTCCAAGCTAACAGATTTACGAGAAAATAATGCGATCGCCAAGTCTACTATACTTGCAGCTTTTCAGCAATGTCGTCAACAAACATTAGCCTTATTAGAGCAAATCGATGCAGGCAGTTTTTGCAGTCAAGTCCATCCCGATTTTAGTCCGGTTGGCTGGCACTTTGGACATATTGCATTTACAGAAGCCTTGTGGTTGTTAGAACGTAGTGCGGGTGGAAAATGCATATTTCCCCAATATCGTCAGTTATATGCTGCGGATGGCTTACCAAAGTCGGCAAGAGTTGAATTGCCTAGCATTGAGGAAACTCGTGATTATTTGAATGTAGTTCGGGAAAAAGTTGTAGATTACTTGGAAGTTGCAGACATGGCAACAGACGCAAAAATTTGGTTTTTTCTGCTTCAGCACGAAAGCCAGCACTGCGAAACTATTTCATTAGTCTTGGAATTGAACAAAACTCAAAATTATCCTTCTCTTTCCCCTTCTCCTTCCCTCTCTTCTGCAACTACATCACCAGCTTTAGCTAATGACATGATTCAAATTCCTGCGGGAGAATTTGAGATGGGAAGTAATGACATTGACGCACTTGATAATGAAAGCTTTGCTCATCAAGTGTATTTAGATACTTACTATATTGACCGCTACCCAGTTACTTGCCAGCAATATCGCGAATTTATGCAAGCTGGTGGTTATGAAAATGCTCAGTATTGGTCTGATGCTGGTTGGAGATGGTTGCAGTCAGAACAAGTACAACAACCTTTAAAACAACCTCTATATTGGCATGATAATGCAGCTTGGGATAATCATCCGGTTTGCGGTGTCAGCTATTACGAAGCGGAAGCTTACGCCAAGTTTGTCGGTAAGCGATTACCAACGGAAGCAGAATGGGAAAAAGCAGTCAGAGGAGAAAAAGAAGAAATTACAGAAGGAAATGGAGAATTAGCTGGCAAGACTACCGCAAGGCAAGGCTACCATCAACGCAAGTATCCTTGGGGAAATGAAGAACCAACAGCAGAATATTGTAATTGTGCTGTCAGTATTTTTGAATCTCAATCTCAGTTCCAATCTCAATTCCAATCTCAAACCACTCCAGTTAATGCTTATCCCCAAGGGCAAAGTGCATACGGGATGTACGATGCTTTAGGAAACGTTTGGGAATGGACAAGTTCTTGGTTTGATGCTTATCCGGGTTTTATATATTATCCCTATATTGGTTACTCCCAAGTATATTTTGATGGTAAACACCGCGTTTTGAAGGGTGGTAGTTTTGCCACTCGTATTTGGGCAATGCGTGGCAGTTTTCGCAATTGGTATCATCCCCATGTTCGCCAAATTTTTGCTGGTTTTCGATGTGTAAGTGATGAGAGATAAAGGTTTTATATCAGTTTCTTCTAAATACTGACGATAAAACTGGCGCAAAGATGGGGAGATGGGGAGATGGGGAGATGGGGAGAAAAATTAATGATGACTGAATTTGTCTGACTTGATATCTCGCCTGAAGCCCAATTATGTCAAAAATTAGGCAATTTGGTGTAAATATCACTGAACATTATTGAAGTCAATCTAGCCACAGCACGATGCTTTCAGATATGGCTTTGTGTTTCATTGTCTGATTATTTACCCTGAAGATTTGTTCTGAGTAATTTGTTTTGAACGTAAAAATATAATCAATATTTGGAGATGAAATGACTGTTTTTAAAACTAACAACAAGACTAACAGCCAAACTACAAATAACTTGCAACGTTTAACTATTAAACATTTGCATGAAGTGGCTTCAATTCTGGCTGTGGCTGGAAGTGATGTGGTGAAGGGATTGTCTCAAATTGACAAAACTTTACCTCCACGTTATTTTTATAGCGATCGCGGTTCGGAGTTATTTGAACAAATTTGCGAGTTACCCGAATATTATGTGACACGCACTGAGACTGCAATTTTACAGCAATGTGCGACGGAAATAGTCAAAATCACGGGTGAATGTGAACTGGTGGAGTTGGGTAGTGGTAGCTCGACAAAAACCCGAATTTTACTTGATGCTTATCAACAGCTAAATTTGCCATTACGGTACTTACCTGTGGATGTGAGTGGCGGCATGTTGGAAAACACCGCCAAACAGCTATTAATAGACTATCCCAGCCTGGGAATTTATGCACTTGCTGGTACTTATGAATTCGCATTACAACAACTGCCAGCGAAGCAATTAGCAACAAGAGCGATCGCATTTATTGGTAGTAGTTTAGGTAATTTGAACCCGCAAGAATGTCAAATATTTTTCTCACAAATCACTGAAGCATTACAACCTGGAGAATACTTTTTATTAGGGGTAGATTTGCAAAAACCTAAACATATTTTGGAAGCTGCTTATAATGATAGTCAGGGTGTGACAGCAGAATTTAATTTGAATATGTTAGAGCATCTGAATCGATTGTATGATGGTAATTTTGATACTACACAATTTGAACATTGGGCATTTTATAACGAAACTGAAAATCAGATTGAAATGCATTTACGCTCTTTAAAACAACAAACTGTAGAATTACATGCTCTCAATCTTCGGGTTAATTTCGCTGCCGGAGAAACCATCATGACTGAAATTTCCCGCAAATTTGATATTGATGCACTTCAAGAAGACTTAAAATCCTACAATTTAGTGACTAAAAAAGTTTGGACTGACGTAAATAACTGGTTTGGTTTATTTCTTTGTCAGTTGCAATAGTGCTGAAAAGTGAGTTAGCACCTTGATTTTCCATTCTCAACCAAAAATGGCTATTAGCGATTAGCTTTTAGCTATTGGCTTTGAGAATCAATAGCATATAGACGATTAAGTCTTATTCTTACCCTTTTCCTACCTAACTGAAGCGTATTAGGGGAGGCAGGAAAGTGGTGTGGATACTCCGCCGTTGTCTTAGCAAGGAGAGTACGGCACATTTATAAGGGTTTGCTGCGTTACGAGCTTCTGTATAACTCATCTTACTAGCTTGGCAAAACTTGGTAAGCAGGTAGGTTTAATTGGCGAAAAAAGTATCGGAGTTTCGCAGCCATATTTAAAATCAAGCTATAAAGTAGGTGTAGTAGAAACGTAAATGTAAGGTGCAAACATTATGACAAGTTCTCAGCTTAGTTTTGATACCATACCGAATGGCGAATCTGTTGACGAGTTAATTGCCAACAACACCACCATTAACCATATAGAAGTAATTGAAAACGTTATTGGTTCTCTCGAACAAGATGACAGTGCCATGATTAGCCATCCTTCAGAGGGTGGTTATTTATGGAAATTTAAATATGGCAGCGTCGAAGTATTTGTCCAATTAACGGGTACTACCGATGAAGATACCCTCACAGTTTGGGCTACCGTACTCAAATTACCTGCCAAAGATGAATCCCAATTGATGCGGAAACTATTGGAAATGAACTGTTCTAGTACCTTGGAATCTCGTTTTGGGATTATTGAAAATCAAGTCGTTGTCATTTCTACTCGTACTTTAGCCGAATTATCTCCTGGAGAAGTTTCCCGACTAATCACTATTGTGGCAACGATCGCCGATAATAATGATGATGAGTTGCGATCGCAATTCGGTGCCAGCTAAAATTTCACACTCTATATTCCCATATCCTCAATTCCATTGACAGCAACTTGGAGACTAATACCTTTACTCGAAACATCTGGTAATATGCAGATGGCGATCGATAAATGGTTACTCGCACAACATCTGGCGGGAAAACATCCCCCATGCCTACGATTTTATACATGGATGCCAGCAACAATTTCTCTGGGATTTCATCAAAATAAATATCCCGATAACTGGAAAAATCTTTATTGGCAAGGAGAAAGAGTCGATTTAGTTAAGCGTCCGACTGGTGGTAGGGCTGTGTTACACCAGGGTGATTTAACTTATATGGTGGTGACAAATACACTCAGCAACAATCGGATGCAAGCATATCGGGATATTTGTGAATTTTTGATTGTGGGATGGAAACAATTAGGGATATATTTAGATTATGGAATGGCAGGGCGTGGTTATATCCATAATCCCAATTGTTTTGGTACGGCGACAAGCGCAGATTTAGTCACTAATGAAGGATATAAGTTAATTGGTAGCGCTCAGTTACGCAAGGGTAATGTCATTTTACAACATGGTTCTATGCGATTGCGCTCCGATTCGGAATTATTTTCTCAAGTATTTGGAGAAGGATTTTATTCGACAGATGTCTTCAAAAATTTGAATTTTCAGACTCTGATTGATATTTTAGTTATTGCTGCTCAAACTTGTTTTGATGTCGAATTTGAGGTTCAATCATTCAGCCAAGATGAATGGGATACGATAATTGCGACAATGTTCTAATTTCGGCATTTCTAATTTCGGCATTGTTGAATTGAGGGATGAAATTGAACAATCAAGCATTGAAAAATCTTATCCTCTGATATTATGTTCGGCTAATCACTTACAATTAAAATTTTTCCGTGTCTCTAAGTCTCCGTTTCAGTCTTAATAATAACTATTCAACCAGACATGAATATGATATGGTGAAAGACCATTTATAAAGTAAATATTAAGGATAGTCGCGCAGGGAAAAACCGGGTTTCTCATCAAAAAGTCAGATGATGCTCGATACTTAAATCCAACAAACCGGGTTTCTTTGGTCTTAAGGTTTACTTTATGCATAGCCTCTGAATTAAATCAATCTAAATTCATCAAATTTAATCACTTTGCCCGCAAATTTGCGAGTATCAAACTTATAACTACTAACTGTCCCTGTGCCCGTATCAAAAATACTAAAAACTGTGATTTCATTACTGGAAATATAAGGTATAGCTTCCCTGTCTTCACCTAAAATAGGAGCAATGGTTGGCGTTACTGGTTTCAATCCATTGGGATCACCAATTAGGATATAATCTTCGTGATTAATGATATTACTATTTGTAGCTGGTATATTCTGGCGTTGCCGACTTCCATACGCTGCACCATAGGAGTTTCCCACATTGGAAGTTTCCAGAAAATGCATACCTGAATCACTAGTAAATCGATTCCACAGATGGGAATGTCCAAAAAATACTAGTTGCACCTTTGCAGCTTCTAACAATGGCATCACATCACGAATCAAATAATCTTTATCCTTAGGATATTGATAATAAACAGCTTGAATATTTCCTTCCTGATTGCGATCGCAAATTTGGATGGGATCGGCGTAAGCTGGAATAATGTTGTCACCAAGGGTATGGGGTGGATGGTGTAACATGACAACTTTGTATTTTGCCTGTTGAAATTCAGCGCTATGTAATTCTTGTTGCAACCAGTTGTATTGTCTACTACCTTGATGAATTGGTTCGTAAATAATTTGTCCGTAACCCCAGTTTTCCGGGTTCTGTAAATCAGTTGCGACTTCCCCATATTTTCCCTTACGCCCATTTTCGGTAGTAGGAAATCGCCACATATTGGTAGCATAAAGGACTACTAATCGTACGTCGCCAAAAGTCACTGCATAATAAGTTTTTCCACCCTCTCGACTTTCAGGTAGCGTGAAAATTTCTTCATAGGTATTAGTGTTAAAAGAGTTAGCTTGAATATTTTCATCGCCATATATCTTTTTAGCAATATCGCGAGGAATCGTGTCATCAAATTCACCATTCAAACTATCTTTCCGTGCAAACCTGCCCATGACTTCGTGATTGCCAATACAGGTAAACATGGGGGCATTTTGAATAATTTGTCCACCTGTATAAGTTATTTTTCCCCCATCCCCATCCATCTGATAATTAGCTTTTCCTTGCAAACAGGGAAAAAATGCATTCCCACGATTATCGTCAAACCATTCGCTTCCCCTGTCGGAAATATTTACCAAATCGCCTGCAAACCAGACAGCATCAACTTGTTCAACTATTTCCATGACTTTTTGGAGATTTGCCGCCACCATTGGTTTGATTTGATGGTCGGATGTGAGTAAAATCTTCAGGGGAGTACCAGGATTTGGTGTGGGTGTCAGGCTAAATACATCACTGCTGATGCTTTGATTGTCTTCGGTGAGGCTAGTCACACGATAATCCACACGTACACCAGGAGTTAAGCCCGTCACTTTTGCTTCGTGTCTCCAAATATCACGGATGACGGGTTTTTGATACAACTCTCCATCTTTAGTTTGGCTACCGACTCGCGATTTTTGGTCTTCACGAATACGAGTGAGTTTGCTAGTATTGGCAATAACCGTATTTTTGAGATGTTCGCCACAGCTAACGGTATGTTGTATCCCCAGGAACTCAGTAAACCACACTACGCAGATAGAGTCTGAGGTTGGGAGTTGTAAAAAAGGGTCAGTTAATAGTTTTGTGGTAGATGCCATGGGTAAAATAAGATATCAGGCAATTGTGAAATTATCCGTATTTATTCGTATTTATCTGCGGTCAATTAAAATGAGAAAGGCTTAATTAGCCCTCCTTTTCGTGTTTCAATTACCTAACTTTCTAGTCCCTTTCCTAACTAAGGAACAGGAATTTAATAACTTGCAATTCTGAACGAATATGAAATGGTGCGTTACGCTGCGCCAACAACACCCTACTTTTGCACTTTATTTAATTCACATTCCTAAGGAAGGGATTGGCTTTAAGTAATCCTTTTACCCATACCCATAGTTGTTGGTATTTTGAACCACAGATAAGTAAGTAGGCGTGAATATTTATCATTGGGATTAGGCAGGAGGCAGAGGGTAGGAGGGAAGAGGGTTTTAGCCTTGTTTATCTTTCTTAACATAGTTGTGTTTGTTCCCAC